>JANXWQ010000520.1 GCA_025351065.1 Chthoniobacter sp.
CAGCGCCTCGCGCCGCCGAGCATGGCGGTGGCGGGCGAGTGGAAGCCCGCCGATGCGCAGGAAACGTGGACGGCGATCGAGACGGACAAACGCCGCGACTGGCGCTGGCATGCGGGCGTTTACCAAAGCGGCGCAAGCCGCGTGGCGCTGAACCGTCCCGACGCCGAGGACGCGCCCGAAATCACCGACCGTGCACGCCTTCCTGAACTGCTGCGCGGCGTGAAACTCACCGTCATGGCCGGCGCGCTGGAACTCAAAGCCGACCACCTGCAAAGCGAAATCTGGCCGGCGATGGTGGTGCTCACGATGCTCTTCATGTGCGTGGAAATGGCGCTCGCCACGAGCAAGGCGATGCTCCCGATGAAGCCGGTGGCGAAATCCACCGCCCCGCGCCCGCCAGCGAAACCTCAGCCTGCGGAGATGGCGGCATGAGCGAAGTCTGGCAGATCAATACAGCGCCGTGGGTCATCGTCGTGGCGGCGGCGTTTGTGCTGGCGTCGGTATGGTTTTTCTTCCGCAGCCTGCGGCGCGAGGGGCACGGCGGCTGGCTGACGGCGCTGCATTTTTTGCGGCTGCTGGTCGCGGTGCTGGTCGCTTTCACGCTGCTGCGACCGGAGCGGGTGGTGGTGAAAAAGCGGACGGAACAGCCGCGCGTGCTCGTGCTCTACGACGGCTCCGGGAGCATGGAGACGAAGGATGTGCTGACCGGCGAAAAGCAGACGCTCTCGCGCGCGGAGTGGGTGAAGCAGCAGATCGAGGCGAAGTTTTTTGGCCCGCTGGAAAAGCAGTACCAGGTGAGTGTCGAACCCTTTGCGCAGCCGCCTGCCGACGACGCAAAAGCGGACGTGGAAACCGAAATCGGCACGGATCTCAACGCGCCGCTGGAGCGCGTGCTGAAGCAGCACAGCGACCTGCGCGCGGTGCTGCTGCTCTCGGACGGCGACTGGAATCTCGGCAAGTCGCCGATCACCGCCGCGACCGCGCTGGCGCAGCGCGAGGTGCCGGTCTTTGCCGTCGGCGTGGGCAGCGAGACGTATCTGCCGGATGTGGAAATGCAGTCGGTGCTCGCGCCGACTTACGGGCTGGTGAACGAGCGCATCAGCGTGATGTTCACCGTGCAAAACCACCTGCCGCGCGAGGTGAAAACGACGGTGAGCGTGAGCGGGCCGGGCGATGCGAAGGGCTCAAAAACGGTGACGCTGCCGCCGATGGGGCAAGTTCAGGATATGCTCGTTTTCACGCCGCAGGCGGAAGGCGAGGGCGACTTCACGGTGCGGGTGCCGGTCGAGCGCGAGGAAGTTTTTTCGGCGAACAACGAGCGCGGCTTCCACCTCGCGGTGCGCAAGGAAACGCTCAAGGTGCTGGTCGTAGATTCGCAGCCGCGCTGGGAATTCCGCTACCTGCGCAATGCGCTCGCGCGCGATCCCGGCGTGGCGGTGAACACGGTGCTCTATCACCCGGCGATCGGCGCGGGCGAAGGCGCCGGCTACCTCAAGGAGTTCCCGGCGAAGCGTGAGGATTTGCAGGGCTACGATGTCGTTTTCATCGGCGATGTCGGCGTGGGCGGCGGCATGCTCACGCCGGAAAATGCGACGATGCTCCGCGGACTCGTCGAGCAGCAGGCGAGCGGGCTCGTCTTTCTCCCCGGCCCGCTCGGCCGGGAGAAATCGCTGGCGGATTCCGCGCTCAGCGACCTCGTGCCGGTCGAGACGGATTACGTGAAGGGCAGCGGCTTCGCCAGCGGCGCGGAAGCCCGGCTCGATCTCACTTTTCGCGGACGCGACCACTGGCTCACGATGCTCGCGACCGACCCCGGCGCGAATCAGGCGGTGTGGCGCGGGCTGCCCGGCTTTTATTGGTACGCGCCGGTGGTGAAAGCGAAGCCCGGCGCGGAAGTGCTCGCGGTGCATGAGGCGGCGCGGAATCAGAACGGGCGCATCCCGCTGCTGGTCACGCGCAGCGCGGGCAATGGCAAGGTGCTCTTCATGGGCACGGACTCCGCGTGGCGCTGGCGGAAGGGCGTGGAGGACACTTACCACTACCGTTTTTGGGGGCAGGTGGTGCGGTGGATGGCGCATCAGCGGCATCTCTCGCAGGACGAAGGCGTGCGCTTTTTCTACACACCAGAAACACCTAAGCGCGGCGACAAGGTGCGGCTGAACGCGACGGTGCTCGACAAGCTCGGCATCCCGATCAGCGAGGGGAAAGTGACCGTCACGCTGGCCGCGCCGGGCGGCACGAGCGAGACCATCGACCTGGCGGCGGAGAACGCGGAGTGGGGCGTGCATACCGGGCAGTTTATCCCGCGCGAGGGCGGCAAGTATGAGGTCGAGGTGAAGTGCGAAAGCGCCGGGCGGCATTTGAAAACGCAGCTTACGGTCACAGTGCCGACGCTGGAAAAAACCGGGCTGCCCGCGAAGCTCGACGTGATGCGGGAAATCGCCGCGCTCACTGGCGGAAAATTCGGCGCGCCCGGCGATCTCGCGCAGATGGTCAGCGGGCTCAGCCTGCTGCCCGAGCGCAAGCCGGAGGAGCAGCGTTTCCGGCTCTGGTGCGACCCGTGGTGGTGCGGCGCGCTGCTGGGGCTGCTGACGATTTACTGGGTCGGGCGCAAAGTTGCCGGGCTTACCTGATTTTCGGAGGATCAAATGAATCGTTTCCCCCTTCCATATTCCGCCTAGAATCCCATCGCCATGAACTCGATCACCTTGCCTGATTCGCTGGTCACGCAGCTCCGCACCTATGAGGGGCGTCTGCGAAAAATGGAAACCCTCGCCGCCTTCGCCGGCGGCCTCGTCGGGTTGTTCGCCACGTTTGTCCTGCTCTTCGTCTTCGACCGTTTCGTTGATACGCCGCGCGTGGCGCGCGTCGTTCTGACGCTCAGCGGCGGCGTGCTGGCGGCGTGGTTTGCCCACGCGTGGGCGGCGCACTGGCTGTGGAACCGGCGCGGCCCGGCGCAGCTTGCGAAGCTGCTCCAGCGGCATTTCAAATCGTTGGGCGACCGTTTGCAGGGCGTCATCGAGCTGACGGAGACGGACGATCTGCCGCCGAACATTTCGCCCGCGCTGATGCGCGCGGCCATCCGGCAGGTCGCGGAGGAATCGGGCCGTTTCGATTTCGCGAATGCTGTGCCGGTGCGGCCCGCGCGGCGCTGGGCTTTCGCGGCGGCGGTGCTCGCGGCGCTCACGGCGGCGCCGTTTCTCTTTGTGCCGAAGGCGGCGGTGAACGCCTTCGCGCGCTGGATGCAGCCGTGGGCGCAGATCGAGCGCTATACTTTCGCCAGCCTCGAGGCACTGCCGGATGAACTCGTCATCCCGCACGGCGAGGCCTTTGAAATCGCCTGCGGGCTCAAAGCGGACTCCGCGTGGAAACCCGCCACCGCCACTGCGCGCCTGAACCGCACCGAACCGCAGCAGGCCAAGCTCGACCAGGGCCGCGCCGTCTTCCATCTCGCGGGGCAGACGCAAAACGGCACGCTCAGGCTGCGCGTCGGCGACGCCACCCGCGACATCGCCATCCACCCCATGCACCGGCCTGAGATGAAGGAACTCGAGGCGCGCGTGGAGCTGCCCGCGTACCTCGGCTACCCCTCGACGACCGTGGCGATCCAGGGCAGCGGCGCGGAGTTTTTGGAGGGGAGCAGCGTGCGCTTTGCGGGCAAAACGAGCCGTCTGCTGAAAGACGCGACGATGAGCGGCACCACGTCGGGCGGAGACGATGCCTACGCCGGACTGCGCGTGCTTTTTCCGAATCTCGAAGGGCCGGTGGCGGCCTCCGATGTGCAGGGCGAAACCTTCCTGACGCCCGCCAAGCCTGTGGCTGACTTGATCGGCGAGGCGACCTTTCGTTGGGCCGACACGCACGGTCTCACGCCTACGCAGCCTTACACGGTGCGCGTGAGCGCGGCGAAAGACGCCGAGCCGCGCGTCGATTTGCAAGGCCTCGAGCAGGAGATGGCGATCCTGCCGGACGAAGTGCTGAAGCTGAATTTTGCGTCGAGCGACGACTTCGGGCTGAAGGCCGCGTGGGTCGGCTGGACGGTGCGCTCACTCGGCGAAAAAAAGGATGAGCTGAGCAAAGGTGAGGCCGCGCGGGCTGAGGGCGGGCAGACGAAAAAGGAGCTGGCCGGCACCGCGGAATTCACGCCCGCGTTTTACAAAATCCCCGAGGACAGCGTGGTCGAGCTGGCGGCGTATGCGGTGGATTATCTCCCGGAGCGCAAGCCGGTCGAATCGTGGAAGCACACCGTCTATGTGCTCAGCCCGGCGAAGCACGCGGAGAAAATCCGCGAGCGCATGGACGCGGTACTGAAGCAGCTCGACGAGCGCATCCGCGACGAGGAGCGGCAGCTTGAGGAGACGAAGGCGATCGCCGAGCAGAAAAAAGATTTGCCCACGGAAAAGGCCGGCGAGGAAACCAAGCGCGTCGAAGCCAGCGAACGCGCGAATGAGGCGGCACTGCAAAAGATGACCGAGGAAATGGCCGCGGTGATGAGGGATGCGCTGCGCAACAAGGACATCCCCGCGGGCACCCTCGCCGACTGGCAGCAGCTCAAGGACGGGCTCGAACAGAAAGCCAGCCCGCCGATGCAGCAGGCCGCGGAGTCGCTCCAGCAGGCCGCGGAGTCGCTCCAGCAGGGCGCGCAGAAGCCAGCCGAGCGTGAGGAGCAGCTCGCGCAGGCGCAGCAAAAGCAGCAGGCCGCGCTCGACGCGATGCGCGCGGCGGCGAAGAAAATGAACACCACGAACGAGAACCTCTACGCGCGCAATTTCTACAACCGCATGCGCGCGGCGGCGGCGGCGGAGTACAAAATCTCGGACGGGCTCAAGGGCTTGGCGAAGGACACGGTCGGGCTGAAGCCGGAGGAAATCGCCGAGGGGAAGAAGAAGGATTTCACCCAGGTCGCCGGCAGCCAGGATCTGACGACGAAGGACGTGGACAGCATCGTCAATGACATGGCCGCTTTCCTCAAACGCGTGCCGAACGAGAAATACGAGGCCGTGCAGAAAGACATGCAGGACAAGAAAGTGGTGCCCGAGCTGAACGAGCTGGCGGGTTTCGTCCGCGCCAATCTCGGCCTGAAATCCGTGGGCCGCGCGAAGGTGTGGGGTGCGCAGCTCGACGAGTGGGCGACGCAACTCCAGAGCGAATGCAAATGCCAGGGCGGCGGCGGCGAGATGGATCCCGACCTCATGGAGCTGATCGTGGCGATGGTGCGCGCGGCGCAGACGCAGGAAAACATCCGCGAGCAGACCGAGATGCTCGAAGGCAAAAAGGACGCGAACCCGCAGCACGCCGAGGACGCGAAGCTGCTCGCCCGGCAGCAGAGCGATTTGAGCGACACCGTGGGGCTCTTGCGCGAAAAGACGAAGTTCGACGACGTGAAGCCGCTGCTCGAAAAAGTCGAGTTCGTCATGGATGAAGTCGCCGGCAATTTGCGCGAGCCCAAGACGGACGAGGAAGTCGTGAGCACCGAGGCGGCGATCATCGAGCTGCTCGTGCCGCCGGACAAAAAGGGTGGCAAGTCTCAGTCGCCGATGCAGCAGATGATGCAGAAAATGATGGCGCAGGCGACCAAGGCGAAAAAGGCCGGCGGCAACAACGCCAAGTCCTCGACGGGCATGGTCGGCACCACCGCCGAAGGCGCGGCGCTCCAAGCGAAGACCAACGCCCGCGCCGTGGACAAAGCCGGCGGCGCGAGCAATGCGGGCGAATGGCCCGAGGAGTTCCGCGACCAGTTGCAGTCCTTTTTCCAGCAGGTCGAAGCCGGGAAGTAAGCGCTATGACGAAGGTCGTTCGTCAGGGCCTCGGCTGCGCGGTCTTTTTCGCCAGCCTCCTCCTCGCCCGCGCGCAGCTCGGGCTGCCAGTGGAGACGAATGTTTTTGGCGATGAGATCGTGCGCCGAATCAACGCCGGCGGGGGCGAAGAGGAAGCGGCGGCGGCGCCAAAAGCGAAGGTGGCGGGCTTCGATCACGCGCTCGTTTTTCACGACGGACGGCGGCTGCGCGGGGAGCTGGTCGAACTGACGAAAAGCGAGGTGGTGTGGAGCCGCCCGGATGCGAGCGAGCCGCTGCGGCTGGCGCGCAGCGCGGTGCATCGCCTCATGCTCGCGGCGGGCGCGGAGGAGGGAAATTCCGGCCGCGGGCGGCAGATGATGCCGGCCAATGTCGAAGCCTACGTGCGGAAAATGATCCTGCTGTGCGGCAGCGGTCTGGGCGAGATGATCGGCGAGGCGGTGGCGCAAAGTGCGACGCTGGACATGGCGCGCGCGGCGCGGATTCCGGGCATCGTCATGGTCACGTCGCAGCAGATGGCGCAGATGATCAAGGAGGCGGAGGCGGGGTTCCGCGGCGGGGCGCGCGCCGAGGAAAGCGCGGACGAAAACAACCCCGCGCCGACCGCGACGCTGAAGCTGCCGGGCGGCGACTGGCTGTTCGGCGAGGTGACGAGCGCGGACGGCGAAACCTTTGCGCTCAAGCTGGCCGATGGCACGGCGCTGACGATTCCGCGCGCGCCAGTGGCGTGGCTGCACTTCGGCGCGCAGCCCGCGCCGGCCTTCGGCTTTGCCGGCGGCGCGCTCGATCTCGAAAGCTGGCCCGTGCGCACGCCGGGCGCGCGCGCGGAGGTCGCGGGCGGCACGCTCACGCTGCACGACGGCTGGGTGCTGGGCCGCGCGGTCACGCCGCCGAAGCGGTTCGAGGTCGCGTTCGAGGTGCCCGACGATGCCGAAGAGGGATTGCGCCTGTGGATTCAGCCATTCGGCCCGCAGCCGAACTGCTACGGGCGCGGCACGGTCGAGCTGCAGTTTGGCAAAAAGGAAACCTCGCACTGCATCTACGTGAACAAGTTTGACCACAAAAAATCGCCGCTGCCGAAGGAGGCCGCCGAGGCGAAAGGCCCGGCGCGCTACCGGGTGCTCTATGACGGCACGGGACGCCGCCTCGTGGTGCTGCGCAACGGCGCGCAAATCGGCGACTGGAAATTTTCCGAGGACGCGGACAAGGACGCGAAGCCGCCCGCGCCGAACGAGGAAGAACAGGAGATCACGATCAGCGGCGTGGCCTTTGACCGCGAGGAGCGCGGGGCGGGCAAGGGTTTGAAATTCAACGCGCTGCGCGTGCAGCCGTGGGACGGCACGCTGCCGGAGGCGGGCACGGAGCCGGCGTCGGGCGACCGGCTGACGGTGGGCAAAGAGCGGCCCGTGGCCGGAAATCTGGAGTCGCTCGCAGCCACGGAGCTGGTCTTTTCCGGCGCGAAAAAACCGCGCACGGCGGGCACGTTTTTGCAGTTGCACGAAACGGGGCCGTCGCTCGCGGATGCTGATGCCATGCTGGTCTTCGGGCGGCAGGGCGAGGTGAGCGTGGCGGATTTGGAAATCCGCGTGGGCCGCGCGCACGGGCGCACGGGCTTTGCCTCCGCGCTCGATCTGCCGGCGGCCGCGTTGCAGACGGTGGTGTTGCCCAGCCGTCCGGCGGAGGCGCGGAAACCGGCGGACGCGCTTGTTTTCAAAAACGGCGACGAGCTGCCGGGGACGCTGCTCGCGGCGGCGGCGGGCGGAAGCGTGCGCTGGAAAATGGCGGGCGGGCAGGAACTGGAGTTTCAGGCGGCGCGGCTGGCCGGAGTGCGTTTCGCCGCGGACGGCGAGGCGCGGAAGAACGACGAACCGGCGACTCTGGAGCTGCGCAATGGCGACCGGCTGCGCGGGGAATTCGTGGCGCTCGACGACTGGCAGCTTCAGTTTCAGCACACGCTGCTCGGCACGCTGACGATTGCGCGCGAGCGGCTGTGGAGCCTTTATCCGAATCCGCATTTCGCGGTCAGCGACGGTGGGCGCGAGGCCGCGGCCTGGCTCGGCGCGGGGCGCAAAAAAAACGCGCACGAGGCGGACGATGCCGCGCCCGCCGACGCGGCGCAGTGGACGGTGCTCGACGGCAGCTACATTCTGCGCGGCGAACCCAGCGGCGGGATGGGGCGGGAAGCGCAGGTGCTGTGCGCGCCGGGAAAGGAAATCCCGGAGCGCTTTGAAGTCCGCGCCGAAGCCACCGACGCGAACGGGAGCATGCCGAACTTCGGCCTGCTGCTGAGCACGAAAGACGGACGGATGTCACTCAACGCGTCGTTCAACTATTTCCAACTCTCGATCTACATGAACAACCCGAAGGCGAAGCAGCGCCCGAACTACAAGAACATTGCGCTGCGTGACAAACTCCCCGAGGCCGGCTCGCGGCTGGCGCTGCGCGTGTTTGTCGATCGCAAGGCGGGCACCGCGGATTTTCTGCTCAACGGCGCGCTGGTCGCCCGCATCGGACAGATCGCGGGCGAGCGGCTGCCGGGCATCGGCGAGATCGTCAGCATCTCGGCCAGCCAGCAGGAGGAGTCGGCGGTAGTGTTGTCGAACCTCTGGGTCGGCCCGTGGAGCGGCGAGCTGCCGCGCGCCGGCGAGGGCACGCCCGCGGCGACGGCGCTGAGCAATGGCGACGCGGCGCCGGACGTGCCGGACAAATGGCAGGATGGAAAGTTCACCGTCGAGACCGCCGCCGGGCCGCTGGAACTGCCGCTGGAAAAAGTGCAGGCGCTGGAGTTCGGCGGCGTGATGACGCCGGAGAAAGCGGCCGGGCGCATTCGGCTCGCGGACGGCTGTGCGATGAGCGTGGACGGCTTTCGCTGGGATGGGAAAGAGCTCGCCGCGCACAGCGCGATCCTCGGCGACCTGCGGCTCGGCGCGGGTGTGGTGAGTGAGCTGATTTTTGATCCCGCGCCCGCACATCCGCCGCGTACGCCGGTGGCGAAAAAGCTCGCGCAGAAAAGCAGTGCCGACGTTCCTGCGGAGGCGGAAGCTGTCCGCGAAAAACCAGCAACCGCTCCATGAAAAATACGCCTGTCCAATCGCTCCCGGCCCTGCGCCAGCAATCCAACGACTGTCATTTTTCGACTTCGTTCCGCAAAGCCTCCGCTTCGCGCAGGATGACAGGTTTTTGGATTTTTCGACGCGCGTTGTCCGCGCTCACGCTCGCTCTTTTCATCCACGCCAAAGCGCCGCTGCGGGCGCAGGATTTGAATGTCTATCGCGGCACGCAGGTGCCGCCGGAGGTGGAGCGCATCTACGAGCGCGGCCTGCATTTTCTGGTCGCGGCGCAGACGGAGGAGGGCACATTTCCCGGCAACTACGGCAACGAACCCGCGACCGCCGCGCTGGCCATGCTCGCCATGTTTGCCCACGGCGACGACCCGAACCACGGGCCGTATGCGAAGTCCATCAAGCGCAGCCTCGAGCACCTGCTGAAAAGCGCGGACGCGAAGACCGGCTACATCGGCAGCTCGATGTACAACCACGGCTTTTCCACCCTCGCCCTCGCCGAGGCCTACGGCGCGGTGCAGGACGAGCGCATCGGGCCGGCGCTGAAAAAGGCGGTCGAGCTGATCCTGACTTCGCAGGAAAAAAACCGCTTCAAGGCGTGGCGCTATTCGCCCGATGCGCAGGACGCGGATTCGACGGTGAGCGGCGCGTGCTTCGTGGCGCTCATCGCCGCGCGCAACGCGGGGCTGCGCGTGCCGGACAACGCGGTCGAGGGTGCGCTGAAATTTTTCACCGACTGCCAGACGCCGACGAGCGGCGGCATCGGCTACACGCCGGGCTCGGGCGCGCACGGCGGTGCGACCACGGCCATCGGCACGGCGGCCTACGCGTATGCGCGGAAGAAGGATCAGCCGACGTTCACGAAGGCGTTCAAGTCGCTGCGCGAGGGCGACGAGCAGAGCGGCGGGAACTACCCGTTTTACTACGAGTACTACGCGGCGCAGGCGTTTTTCCAAAGCGACGTGAAGGTCTGGGAAAAGTGGAACGAGAAGCGCGTGAAAGAACTGACGACCGCGCAAAACGATGACGGGAGCTGGGACGGCGGGCTGGGCAGCGGCATCTCGACGGGCCTCGGCCTGCTCTCCATCGCGCTGAACTACCGCTACCTGCCGATCTACGAGCGGTGATGAAAACGCGCGCGCCCATTTTCGCCGCCGCGCTGCTCGCGTTCGCGCCATGCGAGGCGCAGATCGAAATCCGCGGCGGCGGCGGGGTCATGCTCAACGGGCCGTTGCGCCTGGCGCTGAGCGGCGCGGAAGCGGGCGGCGAGAAAAGCGAGGACGCGAATCCGGCGGCGGCGCAGATGCTGGAATTTGCGGACGGCAGCCGGCTGCACGGCGAGCTGGCGGGGCTGGACGGGGCGAAAAGGGAAATCGTCTGGCGCGGGCTGGACGCTTCCGCGCCGATCACTTTTCCACTCGCGCAGGTCAGTCATCTGGATTTTTCCACGAAGGAAAAACCGGCCGCCAAAGTCCACGCCACGGTGAAGCTCGCAGGCGGCGACTGGCTGGCCGCGGACGTGACCGGGCTGCGCGACAACCGGCTGCTGCTCCGGCTCGCCGACGGCACCGCGCTGGCCGTGGATCGCGCCCGGATCGAGTCGGTCTACTTTTCCAAAAACGCCGCGCCCGAATGTTACGACGGCCCGCAGAACATGTCGGGCTGGGTCTCCGGTGGCGGATGGACCTACCGCGAGGGCGCGCTGCGGGCCACGCAGCCGTCCACGATCGGGCGGATGTTTGAGACGCTGCCGGACCAGGTGGAGTACTGCTTCGAGTTCGACCAGGGCGACAGTACCACGCGCGTTTTCGCCGTGCTGCTGCACGGCGCGGACGCGGCGGCGCGCGGGCTCGGCACGGGGATGGTGCGGCTGATGATCAACGACCAGGCGCTGCAGCTTTGGTCGCAAGTGGGCGACAACGTGAAGCAGGAGCAGGCCGATCTTTCAAAAATCCTGCCCGCGCCGCCGAAGAACGCGGACGGCACACCGGCGAGACGGAAGCCCGCGCGCTGGCGCATTTTCGAGGATCGCGTGTCGGGTCGGCTGGTCGTGTTCATCGACGGGCGCAGGGCGGCGGACTGGAACGCGGGCAAGGGCAAGGCCGGCGAAAACCGCGGCAGTTTCATCATTCAGCCGATGGCTTGGAGCGGAAATTCCGAGCAGTCGCTCGCCAAAATCCATGTGCAGCCGTGGGACGGCTACGTGCCGGTGGACGACGCGCTCGAGGGCGTGCGGTCGAAAAAGGATCAGGTGGTGCTCGCGGGCGGCGACACCAGCGAGGGCCGCATCGAGAGCGTGACGGCGGACAAGGTGAAGACCGGCACGGCGCTGCTGGCGCGGGAAAAAATCACGCTGCTGCGCTTTGCGAAACCCGACGCGGTGCTGGACGAAGACCCGGCGGTGGCGCGCGTGCGGCTGGTGCAGGGTGGGGAGTTCGACGTGGCGGCGGTGGTGCTGCAGGATGGCAGGCTGCGCGTGCGGACGAACTTCGGCGGCGAGGCGGTGCTGCCGCTGGCGGCGCTGCGCGGGCTCGAGTTCGCCCACCTCGCGCCGGTGCCTGGAACGATGGCGGACACGATGGTTTTCAAAAACGGCGACCAACTCGGCGGCGCGCTGGAAGCCTCGGCCAGCGGGCAGAAGCTGCGCTGGCGGGCCGCGCCCGCGTCGCCGTCCGTGGAGATGGACACGGCGCGTGTGGCCGGCGTGCTCGTAGCGCCGCGCGGCGAGCAGCCGCCGGCCAAGGCCGGGGTGCTGGCGCGCTGCCGCAACGGCGATTTTTTTGCCGGCGATTTTGTGTCGCTCGATGCGCAGCGGCTCACGCTGGAGAGCGGCGCGGCGGGCCGCCTGGCGCTGCCGCGCGAGGCGGTGCAGGCGCTTTATTTTTCCCACGACGGGAAGCTGCCAGTGCTCGACGGCGCGGCGGAACACGAGGTCTGGGAAGCCGGGATCGACTTCAACCGCGCGAACGCCGAGCAGCGCAAAAAGAAGCTCGCCGAGGGCAAGCCGGTGCCGAGCCTGTGGACTTATTTCGACGGCATATTTTCCGTGAAGCGCACCTCGGCGAACAAGTCGAACGCCTACGGCAACGGCAATTTCAATCTCGGCCGCGTCATCGAGGGGCTGCCCGCGCGGGTGGATTTCAGCTTCGATGTCATCGGGAAAAAGAATCAGGTTTTTTTCTCCGCCTACCTTTTCACCGAACCGGAAAGCGAGGGCTACATGATGCAGTTTCACCAGGCGGGCATGTTCATCTACGACAGGGGTGGGCAGCAGCAGCGCGGGCGCGCGGCGGTGCAGCAGCAGCAGATTCAGTTTGGCGACAAGGTGAAGGCCGACGCGCCGCAGCATCGCATCCGCGTGCTCGCCGACCGGACTTCGGGCCGCATGACCGTGCTTGTGGATGAGGTCGTCGTGGCAAACTTCGGGCCGAAGGCCGGCGCCGCGCCGCGCAACCTAGCGCGCGGGCTCGGGCTGCTGCCGCAGCAAAACACGCCCTGCACTTTCGCCAATCTCCGCGTCGCGCCGTGGAACGGCCAGGTGCCCGGCAAGGCGCCCGCCGCCGGTGCGCCGCCCGACAGCGTACTGCTCGCGAACGGCGACGAGGCGCAGGGCACCGTCGGCACCGCCACGCCGGAGTCCGTGCAGCTCGAGTCCGAAGTGGGTGTGCTGGAGCTGCCGGTGCCGCGGCTGGTGATGATGGAATTCGGAGCGCGCGCGCCCGAGGCGGCGTCCGGCGTGCGGCTGCGGCTGGGCGACCGCAGCGTCTTCACGGTCAGCGCCTACCGGATCGAAAATGAAACCGTGGTCTGCCAGAGCGCGGTGGCCGGGGAAATCCGGCTGCCGCTCGGGGCGTTGCGCGAACTGGTCTTCGCCGCGCCCGCGCCGCCCGCGCCGGAAAAATCGGACGCGAAGCCGGCGGGCGCACGTCCGGCGGGCGGGCTCATCATTCGGGGAAACGGCGGGGTCATCATCGACTGACGCCGCGCCCCGCCGACTTTTCTACGCCCGCCCCATCCGCTCCGCTGCGAGCAGGATGCCCGCGGCTTTGTCGAGCGTCTCCTGCCATTCCTTTTCCGGGACGGAATCCGCGACGATGCCCGCGCCGACGTGAAAGTGCGTGCGGTCGCTTTCCACGACCACGGTGCGGATGGCGATGCTGAACTGGCTCTCGCCGTTGAACCCGAACCAGCCGAGCGCGCCCGTGTACAGGCCGCGCGGCGCGGGCTCCAGCTCGACGATGATTTCGCGGGCGCGCTTTTTCGGAGCGCCGGTGATCGAGCCGCCGGGGAAGCAGGCGCGCAGCGCGGTGATGTGATCCACGTCCGCGCGCAACCGGCCCTCGACGGTGGAGACGAGGTGAAAGACCTGCTCGAAACTTTCCAGCTTCAAAAGTTCGCGGACGGTTACGCTGCCGTATTCGCAGACCATGCCGAGGTCGCTGCGCTCAAGGTCGGTGATCATTACCAGCTCGGCGATTTCCTTCGGCGAGCTGCGCAGCTCGTAGGCGGAGAGCGTGTCGGCATGCGGCTCCGCGCGGCGCGGGCGCGTGCCTTTGATGGGGCGCGTGCGGATGGCGCGGCCCGACATTTTCAAAAACTCCTCCGGCGACGCCGAGAGGATCGCGCGTCCGCCGAGCGCGAGATACGCGGCGTGCGGCGCGGGCGAGTAGTGGCGCAGCGCCTCGTATAAAGCGAAGGCATTGCCGTGCCAGGGCGCGGTGCTGCGGTGGGCGAGGTTCACCTGGTAGATGTCGCCCGCGGCGATGTAGTCCTGCGCCCGCGCGACCATCGCGCAGAAATGCGCGGGCGTGATCTCGGGGGTGAAAACCGGGCGCTCGCCGTGCGGTGCGGGGGGTGGGGCGGCGCGTTCGATTTTCGCCCACAGCTCGCCGACTTCGTGCCACGAATGGTCGGCGTGGCGAAAGATCAGCGCGTCCTCGTAGAAGCCGAAACCGAACGCGCCGTCGTATTCGACAAAGCCTGCGGCGAAGCCATTCGGCAGGCCGTCATCCGGGGCCGAGTTCGTCTGCCGCGCAGCGAGCCGGGTGCGGAGTTGCGCCCAGTCGGCACCGGTCTGGCCGCGCACGAATTCCACAGGCACCGCGGCGACGAGCGAAAGTTGCGCGCTTTCCCCGCCCTCCAGCGCCGTGTCGAAAAAGACCAGCCCCGGCAGGCACCGGGCGCGCGCCGCGACCTCCACGGGCGTGAGGTCAAGCGCGAGCGGACGCGGAGCGCGGGAGCAGGAGGTTTTGACCACTGATTGCGCGGATTTCATGGATTTCAGGAAATGGACTTCTTGGAAGTAATCCGTGTCATCCGGGAAATCCCAGAAATCCGTGGTTCAAAATTTTGTCCAAACGCGGAGCGGCACCTCGCAGGTGCGGGGTTCTTTTTTAACGCAGAGTCGCAAAGACGCAGAGGGCGCAGAGTTCGTGATCCGCCAAATTCGTCTCACCTGACAGCACCTCCGTCCCCCACCTCTGCGTCCTCCGCGTCTTTGCGTCTCTGCGTTAAAATAAAACCGCCCGAATCGCACCATGCGCTCTCACAGCCGGATGCCCAGCTTCGCGTAGGCCGAGCGGATTTGTTTCATCAGGTCGGCTTCGGTACGGCCATCGAGCAGGATTTGCAGCGTCTTTTTTTGGAAAGCCGCGCGCGCCTCGGGCGTGGCCACGGCGGCGGGCGGTGCGGGCAGCTTCATGTTGCTGCGGTAGTCGAAGCTCCCGTCGGCGTGCACCGTCACGCCCGGCTGCTTTTTGAAATCGTCCATCGCCTTGCCGTATTTCTCCTCCTCCTTCCGCACCTCGCCGACCTCGCGGAAGTAGCGCGCCAGGAGCTGCCCGTCGCCTTTGCTGTCGAGGTGCATGAAGTAGTACACCAGCAGATACGACGTGAAATAAAGCTGGTGCGCCGCGCGCGGATTCTCGCCGAGCACCACGTTCCATTCCTCATTCGAGATTGGGAAAAGCTTATCCAGCGGAAACGGTTCGGGCACGCCGCTGACCGTCTTCTTTTTCAAAAAGTCGAGGTAGTCCCTCAGCCCGTTCTTCGCCGCCGACACGCGGAAATGCCCGGTCTTCAGCGGCAGCGTGCCGGTGTATTCGGCGGTGCCTTCCACCATCCACTGCGGCAGCAGATCGAGCCAGAAGTGCATCATCTGATGGGTCAGCTCATGCACCATCGTATGCGTCTCAAAGCTCTCGTCCTTCATGTAGCTCTTGCCCACCAGCTTCACGCCGATGCTCTCGAACGGCACCTTGAACATCTCCTCCCGCGACTGGTACACGCCGCCGCTGCCGGGCAGGCCGCCGCCGGACAGGTAGGCGTCCTTCGTCTTGAAAAGCCGCGCATGGAACAGCTCGCCCGACGCCGGCTTCGGCTCGATGTTCCAGGGCAGCGCCTTCAGCAGCTCGTAGGTCGCCTCGAAATTGCGCGCCACCTCCGTGAGCAGCGACTGCGTGAGTTTTCCCTGCGACTCAAACTCGAAGTGCGTCGTGCGGTACACGTATTTCTCCGCCGCCGCGTCCTCGCTCACCACCTCCGCCTTCACCTGCGACGGCTCCACGCCCACCGTCTCCGGCAGCGCGATCTTGATGGGCTGCTTCTTCTGCCACTCCGCGAGCCAGGCCTGATCCTCCGCGCTCAGCTTCGTCGCCGGAGCCTGCTGCTGCGCGCCGTTGGGCATCCGCAGCGTCACCGTCGTGCCGTCCCAGGCCACCACGGCGGCTTGAAAGGGCTGGCCCTCCGCCGTCTTCCACGCGCGCGGCGGATTGGCGACGGGCAGTTGCGCCGCCGCCAGCGCGACCATGCCGAGCGAGATGACGAGGGGGGAAAGGGCGCGTTTCATCCGCGCCATGTAGCACAGCACCGGCGGCCGCGGCAAGCGACGCCGCGCGAAAGGGAAAACCGCAGAGGCGCGGAGAGGATGGAGTGGCCCGCAGAGGGATGGTCTTTGAAAGAAGTCCTGTGCGTCC
>JANXWQ010000545.1 GCA_025351065.1 Chthoniobacter sp.
CATCCTTCATCCTTCATACCTCATACCTCTCATCACGCGAGGCCGAGATGCTTCAGCACTTCCGGCGGCGGGCCGGGGAATTCGGGCATCGGCGTATTGCCCACGTAGCCGATGGCTTTCCAGCCTTCCGGCGTCGAGTAGTAGCCCCCGGCCACCTTGTCGCGGAAGTTTGTGAAAAAGCCGTGCGCCGCTTTCCGCGCCTCGGTGCCTTCGGCCACGATGTCATCGAGCAGCGCGGTCTGCTGCTTCGCCTCGGCGTCGGCGAAGCCTTTGCCGAAGCGCTTCTTCGCCTCGCCGTCGATCCACGCGAGCCCGTCGCGAATGACCTTCCCATCCTTCTGCTGCGCGTCGTACGGCGCGCTCACCCATTCGTCGATGAAGTCCGGCACGCCCACCGCGCTCGCCGCGGGGCCGTGCTCGTCGGCAGGGATGATGAGGTCGCCGAGCACGGTGACGATTTTCTTTTCCTCCGCCGTCAGCACGCGGTTCCACGGGATTTCTTTTTTGAGCAAATTCGGATCGGTGCCGAGGCCGCGCGCGGCGGCTGCGCCGGAGCTGCGGAGTTCCAGCGACGACAGCGCGAGCGAGAGGGCGGCTACGCGCTTGAGCGCATCGCGGCGGGTGAGTGGGAGCGGGGTGTGGTTCATGGGTGTGAAGGTTCAGCCGATGGTGCCTTTGCGCATCTCCTCGGCGAGGTAGGTGCAGCTTCGCATGGCCAGCGCCATGATCGAAAGCGTGGGATTTTTGTCGGCGTTGCTGGCGAAGGGGCCGCCGTCGGTGACGAAAAGATTCGGGCACTCCCACGCCTGGCTCCATTGATTGAGCACCGAGTTTTTCGCGTCGGCGCCCATGCAGGTCGTGCCGACTTCGTGGATGATGGTGCCGCCGGCCATGATGGCCTTTTCGGGATCAAGTTCGACCTTGCCCAAGACCGTGCCGCCCATCGCCTCGATGATGTTTTTGAAAGTCTGCTGCATGTGGACGGCCTGCTTTTTTTCGTGGTCGCTCCATTTCCAATAAAACCGCAGCACCGGGATGCCATACTTATCCTTCTTCGACGGGTCGATCTCGCAATAGCTGTCGTCGTTCGGGATCATCTCGCCGCGCCCGGCGAAATGGAGCTCCGCGCCGTAGTAGCGCCGCGCCTCGTCCTTGAACTTCTTGCCGTAGCTGTTGCCGTTGGGATTGAAGATGCCCATGCCCGGCATGCGCCGTCCGCCGCCGAACTCGATGTGGTAGCCGCGCGCAAAACCGAGCTTCCCCGCAGCCTGCTCCTGATACTGCCACCACGGCATATACATGTGCTCGCCGGAAACGCCATCCTCATTGTGCGGCGGCACATTTTCCAACGCGGGAATGTGGCCCGAGAGGCTGCACCCGACGGTATCCATGAGGTAGCGCCCGACTTTGCCCGAGCCGTTCGCGAGGCCGTTCGGGAAAAGCGCGGACTTCGAGTTGAGAAGGATGCGCGCGCTCTCGCAACCGCTCGCCGCCAGCACCACCACGCGCGCCGTCGCCCGCTCTTCCTTGCCGGTTTCGCGGTCGATGTAGAGCACGCCGGTCGCCTTGCCGTCCTTGCCCACAATGACTTCGCGGACCATCGCCTCGGTGATGATGTCCAGCTTGCCCGTCGCCACGGCGGGCGGCAGGAGCACGGTCGTGGATTGAAAATTCGCGCCGATGGAGCAGCCGCGTCCGCAGTCCGTGGCGTAAAAGCACGCCGAGCGTCCGTTGAGTGGTCGGGTGATGATCGCCTTGTGGATGGGCACCACGCGGATGCCCATGGGCGTGCAATGTTTCTTCGTCAGCAGTTCGTAGCCGCGCGGTTTTGGCGGCGGCATGAGCGAGCCGTTCGCGGAGTCGGGCGTGTTTTCCAGCCCCTCGTTGCTGCCAAAGACGCCGACGAGCGCCTCGGTTTTGTCGTACCAAGGTTCGAGGTCTTTGTACTCAATCGGCCAGTCGAGCCCGAGCCCGTCGCGGCTCTTCGGTTTGAAATCGTACGGCCCCATCCGCAGCGCGATCCGGCCCCAGTGGTTCGTCCGCCCGCCCAGCATGCGCGGACGCCACCACATGAAACTCTGGTCCGTGCTGTGCGCTTTCCAATCGCTCGCCTCCTCCCACTTTTGCTGCCCCGTGCGCCGGATCATGTAGGGCTCCCCCGGCACCGTCCACCCGCCGCCGACCGTCGCATCGAAAAAACCGAAATGCTTGTCCGGCGTCGCCGAGCCCCGCAGCGGTGCCTCGTCGTTGCGCTGAAACATCGGCGTTTCCTTCGCCGGTTCGTAGTTTCGCCCGGCCTCCAGCATCAGCACACGCAGCCCGGCGGCGGTCAGCGTGTGCGCCGCCATGCCGCCGCCCGCGCCGGAGCCGACAATGAGGACATCATACGAGGTGAGTGTTTTGCGGGGAGTGATGACGGGCATGGCGCGTGAGTGTGGCGGAGGCGGGTGTGGGATTCCAGCGGATTACTTTTTCAAAGCCGGCGCAGTCGGGATGGTAGAAAGAGCGACTGCTATGAAAATTCACACGCTGCCGTGCTGCCTTGTTTTGGCGCTGGCGCTCACGCGTGCGGAGGAGGCAGTAATGCAAACCGTGCAGAACTTGTGGGGTGATTTCGATCCACGTGCAGAACGGCTGGGCCACGCTCCGTCTGCCGCCATCCGATTTCCACGACGACAAAAACGCGCCGCTCACGAATTGGAAGGACGTGGATTTCCTCTGCTTCTCCGGCACCGCCGACGGTGAAAAGCGCACCGTCTTCAAAAACCTGCGTTGGGAGGAATGACGCGCGCTATTTGGCAGCCGCGCCGTAGCTTTTCACGAGGTATTCGACGAGCGCATCGACTTGCCCGGCGGGCAGCGGTGCGCCGTATTTTTTCTGCATCTTCTCGATGATCGCTTTCCACGCGACCGGCGAAAGCGGCGGCTGCGTGGTGACGTATTCCGCCGAGTGGCAGATGAGGCAATTCCCCAGCGCGGAGTCCGCGCCGGGCGCGGTTTTGAAAACGACGGTCTCCGGTGGTAGTTCGATTTTCAGCGGTGCGGCGGAGGCGTGCAGGGCGAGGGCGGCGGCGAGAAGGAGTTGGGTTTTCATCAAAAGAAAAAGGTCAGGCCGCGGCGGTCACTTTCACCGTCTCGACGACGTTGCGCATGTAGCCGGGCGGGTTCCAGAGCGGTTCGAGCGGCTGCGATTCGCCGAGGCGGCTGGTCGCTTTTACTTTCAACTCCAGCGGCCCGGCGGCGGGCGTGAAGGCGAGCGTCCATTCGCGAAACGAGTAATTGCCCAGGTCTTTGCCGAGCACCGCCGCGCGCCAGGTGCGACCGCCATCGGCGGAGAGCAGCACTTCCGCGATGCCCGCTCCCCCGTCGAACGCGATCCCGCGCACCATCGTCTCGCGGCCCGCGGGAATAGTCGCGCCGTCGGCGTGGCTGGTGATGAACGAGCGCACGTTGAAGCGCCCGATCGGCACCGTCGATTTCGCCGCGGTGCCGGGCGGCACGCACGCGCCCGCCGTGTCCGGGATGCGATACGCCGTGCTCATCCAAAAGCCCGCGAAGACTTCATCCACGACCGTGATCTCGCTGAGATGCTTCACCCAATACGTGCCGTAGAATCCGGGCACCACGAGCCGCAGCGGGTAGCCGTTCAGCATCGGCAAATCCTCGCCGTTCATCGCGTAGGCGAGCATCACTTCGCCATCGAGCGCGTGGCCGATGTCGAGCGCCTTCACGAAATCCGGCGTCTGCGCGATCACGGGCGCGTCCAGTCCGTTGAACGTCACCTGCTTCGCGCCCGCGGCCACGCCCGCCTTTTCGAGCACGTCCTTCAGCCGCACGCCGCGCCAGCGCGCATTGCCCAGCGCGCCATTGCCGAGTTGCCCGCCGGCGACACGCGGATTGAAAAAGCCGCGGCTGTTCCCCGAGCACTGGTTCACCGCGACGACTTCCACCGCCTCGAACTGCTTTCGCAAATCCGCCACCGACAAACTCAGCGGCACATTCACCTTCCCCTTCACCTCGACACGAAACGTCTCCGCATCGATCTCCGTCGGGATGGTCGCGAGGTGATAGCGCACGAAAAACGCATCGTTCGGTGTGATGATGCCCTCGTTGAAAACGCTGAACGGCGTCTCGAGCTGCGGCGGGCGCGCGGTCAGGCGAATGAGCGGGCGCTTCTGCGGAAACTTCACCAGCGGTCGCTCGCCGTTCGCGAAAGGCAGCGTCACCATCTCCTCCGCGAGCGCGCGCCACGGCACTGCCGCGCCAGCGACGCCGAGCAGCGCCGCCTTTTGGAGAAAACTGCGCCGGGTGAAAGTGCCGCGTTCGGGAGAATGCATGGTGGAGGAGATAGTCGAATTTGCGCGCGAATTCCATCTCCGCGTCAATGAACCTCAAGAATCCGAGTGTGGTGGAGATTGACTGGGAGCGGCAAACCTCATCCCAAAACTATGCGTTCATTCATCATCGAGACCTCGCTCCTCGCGCTGCTCAGCACCACGGCCTTTGCCGTCGAACCGGTGACGCTGGAATCGCTGAAATGGTTCACGCCGGATCGCGACTTCACGGCGGTCGAGCCGGCGGCTTGGGTTTATGAGGGCGTGCAGAAAGCGTTTGTCGGGGACTTTGCGAATCCAAAGACACTGCCTTACGTGGATGACCTCGCGGCGCTCGGCGTGACGGTGATTCACACGGGCGGGCCGGACCCGTATTTTCCGCTGCGGCGCGATGGCGGGGCGGGGATTGAGGCGGAGGAGAGTGCACTGATGCAGACGGCGTTTGAGCGGATGCGGACGCATGGGATGCGCGTGATTATCGGCGTGTCGCCGTGCCGTCCGCCGCGGGCAAGGACGCGGGCGACGATGCGCTGCGCGAAATCGGGCGTCGCAAAAAGTGGTGCATCCGCACGACGCCCGAGCCGTGGGCGGCGCTGCTGGTGAGCGAGCAGACGCGGCAGTTTTACGCGGGCGGGCAAATCATGGAGCGCTTCCTCGCGCACGCGCTCGGCGTTTTCCGCGTGGGCTGCGAGGAGCATCTGCCGGTCACGCTCATCACCGATCTTGACCTGCGCGCGGAGCGGCTCGCGCCGTATAAAGTGCTCATCCTCCCGAACGCCGCCGCGCTGTCTGATGCGCAGGTCGCGACCATCCGCGAGTTCGTGCAGAATGGCGGCGGGCTGGTGGCGACGTGTGAGACTTCACTCTTCGACGACCTCGGCCACCCGCGTGCGAACTTCGCCCTCGCTGATCTTTTCGGCGTGGACTACGCGGGCCGTCCGAAAGCGCCGACCAAGCGCGCCGAGTTGGATGTGAACTTCGCCGTCGTCGTGGACGACAAATACTGGGCGAACCGCCAGGGCACCGCCGAGATGCGCTGGGGCGCGGGCGATCTTCAGACGGGCGAACTCATCGCCGACCCGCGCCTCGCGCGCATCGCGAACGGCGTCCAGGCCAGCTTCAAAGGCCCGATGGTGCTGATGAGTGAACCGCGCCCGCCGATGCAGCGCGCGATGTTCATGTTTCCCGAAGGCAAAGACCCGGTGTCCGCCGT
>JANXWQ010000555.1 GCA_025351065.1 Chthoniobacter sp.
CAGCAGCTCCTCGCGCCAGCAGCGGTACTGCTGCTCGACCATCGCGCTCACCCGCTTGCGGAGGGCGCGAAAAGTTTCGCTCGCCGTCTTGCCGTCCACGCTGCGCTCCACGACATCGCTCTCGATCTGCTGCTTCACCCCCGCCACGCGCACCTCGAAAAACTCATCGAGGTTCGAGCTGGTGATGGTGAAAAACTTCACCCGCTCGAGCAGCGGGTTCCTCGCATCCAGCGCCTCGTCGAGCACGCGCTGGTTGAACTCCAGCCAGCTCAGTTCACGGCTGAGGAAATGGGCGGCGGTGAAGGCTTTCATAAAGAGCGCCGACCCTAGCCAGCGCCGCGGCGGCGCGCAAAGTCCCATTCCCGCAAATCCCGCAACAGGGTGAAAAAATCGCGCCGCTTTTCCGGTGCGTTCCGCGCTGATTTGTGGCCCTTTCGTGCCCGATGAATCTTTTCCCCGACGAAGCCCGCCGCCGCGCCCTCTTCCCCATCTGCCGCGACAAAATCTTCCTCGCCCACGCCGCCGTCACCGCGCTGCCGGGCTACGTGGCCGATGCGGTGTGCGCCTACACGCGGCAGTCGGCGGAGAACCATCAGGAGTTCGGCGACGTGCTGCGCGACGTGAAACGGGCGCGGCAGGCGTGCGCGCAATTCATCGGCGCGCACGCGGATGAAATCGCGCTGCTCGGCCCCACGTCGCTCGGCCTCTCGCTCTTCGCCAACGGCCTCGACTGGCAGCCCGGCGACGAAGTGCTGTGCTACCACGGCGACTATCCGGCCAACGTGTATCCGTGGATCGAGCTGCGACGCCGCGGCGTGACCGTGCGCTATCTCGAGCCTGCCGCGCCCGGCGAAATCACGCCCGCGCTGGTCGAGCAGTCACTCACGCCAAAGACGAAACTCGTGGCCCTCGCCCGCGCGCATTTTTTCACCGGCTACCGGATCGACGTGGAGGCCATCGGCGCGCTGCTCCACGCGCGGGGTGTGCTGTTTTCGCTCGATGCCATTCAGACGCTCGGCGCGTTCCCGCTCGACGTGGAAAAGGCGCACGTCGATTTCCTCAGCGCCGACGCGCACAAGTGGATGCTCGGCCCGCTGGCCATCGGCATCGTCTATGTGCGCCGCGCGCACTTCGAGCGGCTGCGGCCCACGCTGCTTGGCGCGTGGAATGTGCAGTCGCCGAATTTCATCGCGCAGGACCACATCGAGTTCGTTCCTACCGCCCAGCGCTACGAGCCCGGCGTGCTGAACATTCTCGGCATCGTCGGCATGAAAGCCGCGCTCGACGCCTTCCTCGCGCACGGCATGGACACCGTCGCCGCGCGGCTCCTGGAGTTGAAAGCCCACCTCGTCCGCCAGCTCGACGCGCTCGGTTTCCAAATCCTTGGCCCCCGCGACGGCGCGACCGCCACCAGCATCACCACCTTTCGCCACCCCACCGCCAACAGCGCCGCGCTTTTCGCCGCACTGGAAAAAGCCCACGTCATCGCCTCGCTCCGCCACGATCGCACGGGCCGCGACTACCTCCGCTTCAGCCCCCATTTCTACAACACCGAAGCCGAGCTCGACCGCGCCCTCGTCGCGCTAAAAGCCGCACTTTAACCGCCACCGCGCCACCCTCCTCGCCACCCTCGTTCCGCAACTCCAGTTGCGGAACGCACTTGTCCCCGCAATTCCATTGCCTCGGCGGCGGGTCGCCGGGTGACGCGGGCCCACGCCGCCCGCCCGCAATGGAATTGCGCAGACAAGTGCATGCCGAAATGGAGTTTCGGCACGCGGGGGAGGGGATCATCAATAGACCGGTGGAGAGATACCGCCCAATAATCCGGCAACCGCAAAACTGACCCACCCGGGGATTGCCAACTCGGGATAGAAGCGTCTGATGGAAAATGACGTGACGGCGAATGCCAGGAATGCCGCGGCATAAAAAAAGTAGAAGCCCGCTGTAAAATCGTATTTTCCTTCCGCTGAAAAGTGGAGCGCCACAACTCTGCAAGTCATTCCTACGACTACCGTCTCGGCTATGCAAAACGCAAACCGCGTCCGTCCGCGCCGACTTTTCGGTAGAAACGACGATGTGAGAAGTGCGCCCATGAGGCTAAACGCTTTCGTTGCAATAGCCGCGAATCCGCTGTGCGCATCCTTGCGAAGACTGCGCGCGGCTTGCGCAGGGCCACGAGAAGAGCAGCAACCAGTGAAGTTAAAAGGCCGCGCTTCATGTGATTCGGCTCTTAGAAGTTCGGGTAGAGACGTAATGCAGGAAACTGGTGGCGACACAGACGATCGCTACGAAACGGGCGGCTTGAAGGAGCGACGCGAGCCGCGAATATGCCGGGTCGTGGGCAGAACGCAGACCGTGGACGTAGATAGCGAATGGCACCGTGCGAAGGACCAGCAAGCCACCGAGGAAAGTGAGCAGACGAATCCAACGAGGCGCTTCGGATCAGTAGGGACGAGTAAAGGGAGCGACGAGCATGAAAATGCCGCCGCAGACCTTGATTGAAGTAATGATAACGTCTTTCGTGTCCACGCGAGATTGGTTACTGAAAAAAGCCAGCGCTCCTCGGTCAAAGGACGGTGCCCCTCGGTGAATCGACCCCGCCCCTCTGTAAAAGAACCATGCTCCTCGGCAAAACCCCGCGTCTCTCTGTAAAAGAACCAGTCACCTCGCCAAGGTGACAGGTTTCCCCGCCGTGAAGACGCGTCACCTCACCGAGCCACCGGCGCAACGCGCCGAGGCGGGGCGGGGTTTTGGCATTCAGGGGCGTGACCATAGCGGGGGGAATGGCCCGCCTTCACACCACCCCGCCCGCGCCCGGTCAAGGGCGTTGTTTTTTCTCCTCGTGGCCCCAAAGTGCGACTTCGGGCACGAGGGGGAGGATTGGGGCGGTGGTGGCAAGGAGCCCTTGACGCGTCACACATTCGGCACGTAGCCTCAGCGCTTCTCACCCTACTAGGAGCCCCACGACCTTGGACTTAAAAGAAATCAAAGAAATCATCGCCCTGATGAGGAAAAACGACCTCTCCGAATTCAAATTGGAGCGGGAAGGTTTCAAGATCGCCCTGAAAAGGGGCGCGGATTTTCAGCCCGTCATCGCCACCACCGGTCCGATCGCGCCCGCCGCGGCTGCGCCGGCGGCCGCTGTTTCCGCCGCGGATGCGCCGAAAGACGAGGCCAGTCTGCGGGAGATTACTTCGCCGATGGTCGGGACGTTTTACGGCTCGGCCTCGCCGGATTCGCCAGCTTACGTGAGCGTGGGGCAGGAGGTCACGGAAGACACCGTAGTCTGCATCATCGAGGCCATGAAGGTGATGAACGAGATCAAGGCCGAGGTGCGCGGGGTCATCGCCGAGGTCGTGGCGGAAAACGGCAAGCCTGTGCAGTACGGGCAGGCGCTTTTCAAAGTGCGCTAAGCCGCGATGTTCAAAAAAGTCCTCATCGCCAACCGGGGCGAAATCGCCCTCCGCGTCATCCGCGCGTGCAAGGAACTCGGGGTCAAGACGCTGGCCGTGTATTCGGAGGCGGACGTGGATTCGCTGCATGTGCAGCTCGCCGACGAGGCCATCTGCATCGGGCCGGCCGCGAGCGCGCAGTCGTATTTGAAGATCGACCGGATCATCAGCGCGGCGGAGATCGGCGACGTGGATGCCATCCATCCGGGCTACGGTTTCCTGAGCGAGAACGCGCACTTCGTGGACATTTGCGAGAGCTGCAATATCAAAT
>JANXWQ010000608.1 GCA_025351065.1 Chthoniobacter sp.
CGTGCTTCTCTTCGTCGATAACGTCTTCCGTTTCTCGCAGGCCGGTTCCGAAGTGTCCGCACTCCTCGGCCGCACGCCGTCGGCGGTAGGTTACCAGCCCACGCTGGCTTCGGAAATGGGCGCGCTCCAAGAGCGCATCACCTCCACGAAGAAAGGCTCCATTACTTCCGTGCAGGCCGTTTACGTCCCCGCGGACGATCTTACCGATCCCGCGCCCGCCAACACCTTCGCGCACCTCGACTCCACCATCGTGCTCGAGCGTTCCATCGCCGAGTTGGGCATCTATCCTGCCGTCGATCCGCTCGCTTCCACCTCCAAGGCGCTCGCACCTGAGATCGTCGGCGAGGAGCATTACCTCGTCGCCCGCGGCGTCCAGCGCGTGCTTCAGCGTTACAAGGATTTGCAGGACATCATCGCCATTCTCGGCATGGATGAACTTTCGCCCGAGGACAAGCTGCTCGTCTTCCGCGCCCGGAAAATCCAGCGCTTCCTCTCGCAACCCTTCAGCGTCGCCGAAGTCTTCACCGGCACGCCCGGCCAGTACGTCCCCATCAAGGAAACCGTCCGCGGCTTCAAGGAGATCCTCGACGGCAAGCACGACGACGTCGGTGAAACGAACTTCTACATGAAGGGCGGCATCGAGATGATTAAGGACTAAGTCGCGTGGCATCATGGCTACCCTCAAACTCGAAATCGTCACCCCCGAGAAAGTCGCCTACAGCGACGACGTGGATGGCGTCGTGATCCCAGGCGTCGAGGGCGAAATGGGTGTGCTTCCCATGCACATCCCGCTGATGACCATGATCCATCCCGGCGAACTCGTTGTCACCAAAGGCCACGAAAAGAAGTATCTCGCTGTCGGCGAAGGCTTCGTCACCATCGACCAGACCTCCGTGAAAGTGCTCACCGACATGGCCATCGAGTGGGAGCACATCGACGAGTCCGCCGCCGAGGCCGCCGTCAAGCGCGCCCAGGATGCGATGGCCCACGGGCACGAGCTCGGCTCCGAGGAGTCCGCCGCCGTCCAAGCCGCCCTCGCCAAGTCCCTCGCCCAGCTCAAGGTCAAGCGCCACCGGCGAAACCTCTAGGTTTCACGCCAACGAATTTGAAAGGATCCGCTGCAAGGCGGGGCTTTTTTCGTCGGGCAAAAGCGCACCCATTGCAGCGCGGGCGAAATCTTTGATCACAACCGCTGGACGCGCTGGCAGCCTCCCTTCGCCATTGCGGCGAATTTATGCCTTTCCTTATGAAGACTACCTAAGCAGATCGCTGACCGGCTCCACGAACTGGCCGCCAAGCTGAAGTCCCCTCGCGCCAGTCTTACTGACGCCAACCCATTCCCTCGAAACCGTCGTGCTGCGGCTTTTTCAATACCTGACAGCTCGTCAACCTCAACGCCGCGCAGCGCGATCATCACCCGCAGATAAGTTTGCCACACTGATTCGCTTCTTGCGGCTAAACCCGGATAGCGCTTCCCGTTTGCGACGGAGAAACGCTCCTGCCGTCGGCATGCTCCAATAACCTAACCGTTACGGCGAAGCTATCGCAAGCTCCCGGGTGCCAAGAGGGCTACAACCGTCCCAACTGTGCCTGATGAAATGGTGAGTTTCATCCTCAAAGAGTATTTTTACCGCAGAGGCGCAGAGAATGCAGAGGTGATGGAGGATGGGGTGGAGCGCGACCGCTTCGGCTATCCGAAAGCTCTGCGGCCTCTGCGCCTATGCGGTAAGAAACCGTCTGGCCGGCACCGGAGCCTACCGGTCCAGCGAGTCGTCGAGCGCGGCGATCAGCGTGCCGATGGTTTCGCGCGTTTCGTCCCCCATGTTGGACAGGCGGAAGGTCTGCCCCTTCAACTTCCCGTAGCCGCCGTCGATGATGAGATTATGCCGCGCCTTCATGTTCGCCAGCAGCGCCGGCACATCGAGCCCTTGGTTGTTCGCCACGCAGGTCAGCGACTTCGAGCGGTAGCCGGCGGGCGCGAAAAAGCCCAGCTCCCGCCGCAGCACCCAGTCCGCCACCATCGCGTTCAGTTCCGTGTGGCGGGCGTGGCGGGCGGCCACGCCTTCGGCGAAAATGTCGTCCAGCTTCGAGCGCAGCCCGTAGATGTGCGCGATGCTCGGCGTGCTCGGCGTCATGTCCTCGGCCTGGTTTTTCGCAAACTCCACAAAGTCGAAATAGTAGCCGCGCCCCGGCACCGTCGCCGCGCGGGCCATCGCCTTTTTGCTCGCGGAAAAAAGCGCGAGTCCCGGCGGCATTGCCAGCGCCTTCTGCGAACCGGTGAGCAGCACGTCGATGCCCAGCTCATCCATTGGCAGCGGCACCACGCTGAACGACGAGACGCTGTCCACGATCAGACACACCTCGGGGAATTCGCGCACCGCCGCCGCGATCTCCGCGATGTCGCTCATTACGCCCGTCGAGGTTTCATTGTGGATGACCGTCACCGCGTCGAAACCGCCCGCTTTCAACTGCTCGCGAATCTGCTCTCCGCGCACCGGCTGCCCCCACTCGACCTGCAGGCCCACGGCGTCCTTGCCGCACTTTTTCGACACATCCAGCCACTTGTCGGAAAACGCGCCGCACATGCAGTTTAGCACTTTGCCCGTGCCCACGAGATTGCGGATCGAACCCTCCATCACCCCCCACGCGCTCGACGTGGACAGGAACACCGGCTGCGCCGTGCCAAACAGCTCCTGCAGCCGCGGATGGATTGACGCGTAGAGCTTTTTGAAATCGCCGCTGCGATGGCCGATCATCGGCTGGGTCATGGCGGCGAAAGTTTTGGCGGAGACCTCGACGGGGCCGGGGATGTAGAGCTTCGGGTGCATGGTGCGGATTCTTTGGCGGGTGGTGGAAGTGGGCGGTAAAAGCGCGGCGCAGGCCGCGCGCGAGGGCGGAGCTTCTAAGCCCTCCCGCCGCAAACGGAAACCCAAAACTTCAGCCCGCCAGGCACCTCGGCCCGGCGGAGGGCCGCGGACCTCTCAATCCCATCTGCACCTCAGCGGTTTCCTCTAGGATGCGTGGCCGACGGGAGACAGGATAGATCGGATGGACAGGATTTTTTTGGCCCGGCGAATTCACAAACTAAGTGCAACACGGTGTGCATGGAGGGTGAAGGAAGAAGAAGGTCACGAATTGTGGGGAAATCTGGCAGGAGGATGGCAATGAACTACCGACAACTCAATGCCGAAGAACGCAGCGCGCTGGCGACGTTGCGCGCCGTGGGGCTCAGCGATGCCGAGATCGCCCGGGAGCTTGGGCGACATCGCAGCACAGTGGGGCGAGAAGTGAAGCGCAACGCGGCGCCGCACGATGGAAGGTCTCGAGCGGAGGGAGCCCATCAACGGGCGCATGCGCGGCGCTACCGGTCGCGGCGCAACAGCCAGTTTGGGCAAGGCCAATGGAAGCGTGTGGAAGAGTTGTTGAAGGAGGAGTGGAGTCCCGAACAAGTCTCCGGGCACTTGGGGTTGACGCAGGAACTGGCGATCAGCCCCGAGACGATCTACCGGCATGTCTGGCGGGATCTGAAAGCCGGCGGCACCCTGCACGCGCCTCTGCGGTGCGCGCGCAAGCAGTGCCGGAAACGCTACGGGCGCTACGACAGCCGAGGGAGATTGGCTGGCAAGCGGCCGATCGGCGAGCGGCCTGCGAGCGTGGAGACGCGTCGGCGGACTGGGCATTGGGAGATCGACACGATGATGGGCGAGAGCCTTGGGGAAAGCAGCGACTGCATCCTGACCCTGGTCGAACGCAAGAGCGGCTACGTGCTCATCGGAAAGCTCAAAGCGCGGACGGCCGCGGAAGCCAACCGGGCGCTGCTGGAACTGATGGCCCGGCACCCTGGGCGAGTTCTGACGATCACCGCGGATAACGGGACCGAGTTCCATTGGTATGAGAAGGTGGAGGCGCTGAGTCCGGTAAAGTTCTACTTTGCCACGCCGCATCATAGCTGGGAGCGCGGAACCAATGAGAACACCAACGGCCTCATCCGGCAGTATCTGCCGAAGGGCGAAACGATGGCGAAAGTAACCCAAAGCCAATGCGACATGATCGCCGACCAACTAAACAACCGACCCAGAAAAAGACATGGATACAAAACACCCAATCAATGCTGCCCTCAACACTAACCAATGTTGCACTTCAAAGTTGAGCCTGCGAGGGGAAACTGGCAGGAGGATGGCAATGAACTACGAGCAACTCAATGGAGAAGAACGATGTGCGCTGGCGGCGCTGCGCAGATTGGGGCTGAGCCAGGCGGAAATTGGGCGGCAACTGGGGCGCCACCGGAGCACCGTTGGGCGGGAATTGAAGCGCAACGCCGCGGCCTACGATGGGTGGTATCGAGCGGCGCGAGCGGAGGAGCGGGCGGTTGGCGCGAAGGAAGCGGTCGCGGCGCAACAGCCAGTTTGGAAAGGCGGAACTGGCGCGAGTGGAGGCGCTGCTGCGGGAGGAATGGAGTCCTGAGCAGGTGGCCGGGTATCTGCGGCGCCTTGGCGAACTCTCGATCAGCCACGAGACGATCTACCGGCATGTGTGGCGGGACCGCAAGAAGGGCGGAAGCCTGTACCTGCACCTGCGCTGCGCGCAAAAGCAGTGCCGGAAACGCTATGGGCGGCACGACAGCCGGGGCCGCCTCGCTGGGAAGCGAAGCATCGCGGAGCGGCCTGCGGCGGTGGAGGGGCGGCGGCAGCTCGGGCACTGGGAGATCGACACGGTGATGGGGCAAAGCCTTGGGGCAAGCAGCGACTGCATCCTGACACTGGTGGAGCGCAAGAGCGGCGACGTGATGATCGGCAAACTGCGTGCGCGGACCGTGGAGCAAGCCAGCAAGGCGACGCTGGCGCTGATGCGACGGCACCCCGGGAAGTTCCGGACGATCACCTCGGACAACGGGACGGAGTTTCACGGCTACGCGCAGATCGAAAAGGCTAGCGACGTGAAGTTCTACTTCGCCACACCGCACCATAGCTGGGAACGAGGCACCAACGAGAACGCCAACGGGCTGATCCGGCAGTATCTCCCCAAGGGTCAAAGCATGACCTCTCTAACCCAATCCCAATGCGACGCCATCGCCAATCACCTTAACAACCGACCCAGAAAAAGACATGAATACAAAACACCAAATGAGTGCTTCACTCGCCACTAACAAATGTCGCACTTCAAAGTTGAGTCTAGGCGTTCGTTCGGACTTGCGACAGCGTTGGCGCGTGGATGCAAAACGGCGCGAGAAAGTAACAGCCGCGCTCCGCTCTGCGGCAGGCGGCAGGCTGCTCTGCTCTGCTGACGGCAACGCCTCGAAACGTGGCTGGGGAGCGGGAAGGAAACTGCCCGCCAAGCGAACCGACGCACGAGTTGGAGACGTGGAGCGTCGCTGTGCTGCCGACAGCGAAAGCGAAGTGCAAACTGGAACAAGGCCACCCATCGCCGCAAGGGTGTCAACGTGGCCGAAGCCAGGCAATGCTGAACTCTCGAAACTCGTCCGCCACGCCGCGAGGGTGAACGCGCTCGCTTCGGATGCCGCCGCCCGAATCACGAGCGACTCAGAACCGCTCGACTTACTCGTGACGTGGGCTGCGGAGTGAGTCATTGGATGGGCTACGTTCTCGGGAGAGGCGCGAGAACGCCTAACGACCCCAAGCTCAGCGACGGCGGAGCGTGGCGCGGTAGCTGCGTGGTGGAGCGAAGAAAGAGGGAACGAGCGTAGGACAGAGGCACGCTCGGACGAGAAGGGTTCGAGCTAGAGTTAGCAGCTACCGTGACACGCGGAGCCGTTCGCTGCAGCGCATGGTTAGGCGTTACGGATTGGGTTGGAAGCGTGGCAAAAGGAAGGCCGAACGTGGAGAAGCTGCCGCCCGTGGC
>JANXWQ010000627.1 GCA_025351065.1 Chthoniobacter sp.
CGAACCCGCAGCACGCCTACACGCGGGCGCTTATCCAGTGCATCCCCCAGCTCGGCGCAAAACGCGAGCGGCTCACGACCATCGACCACGCGGCGCTGGAGGCCGCCGGGTAGCACCGCGCGAAGCGGTCGAAAAAAACTGCCCTCATTCTGAACGGAGTTTCGGGAGGCTTTGCGACCGGAACGCAGTGAAGAACCGCTGACAGAAATGGGCGGAGGCGGCGGGCGGAAACGCGCGCCATCCCCCCGCCGCCTTCGTCCACGTTTCTGTCAGCGGTTCTTCACTCCGCCTTTGTCGCAAAGCCTCCAATGGCTGCGTTCAGAATGACGGCAGGTTTTGGATTGCTGGCGCAGGGTTGGAGCGTTCGTTCCAAACGACCGTGCTGGACTCACACGCTCAACTCCAGCATCCGGCGTATAGGCAACTCCGCCCGCGCGCGGATGTCCTCGGGGATGACGATCTCCGGCGCGAGATTCGCCAGCGCATCGCGCAGCTTTTCGAGCGTGTTCATCTTCATGTAGCGGCAGTCCGCGCACGCGCAGTGGTCGGTGGGGCCGGGGATGAAATGCCTGTGCGGCAGTTCGCGTCGCAGCCGGTGCAGCATGCCGCTTTCCGTCACGATTACGAACGCCTGCGACGGCGACTCGCGGCAGTACGAAATCATCTTTTCCGTCGAGCACACTTCATCGGCGAGCAGCCGCACGGCGTAGGTGCATTCCGGGTGCGCGACGATGGGCGCGTCCGGCCACTCGGCGCGCGCGCTTTCGATGGAGGCGCGGGTGAATTCGACGTGGACGTAACAGTTGCCCCGCCACAGTTCCATGGGCCGGCCAGTCTGTTCCATGACCCACGCGCCGAGATTCTGGTCGGGGACGAAAAGGATGTCCCGGTCCGCGGGCGCGGCGTTGACGATCTTCAACGCGTTGCCGCTGGTGCAAATGACATCGCACTGCGCTTTCACGCCGGCGCTGCAATTGATGTAGGCGATAACGTAGTAGTTCTTGTCCGCGTGCTCCTTCAAAAAGGCGGCGAGCTTTTCCGGCGGGCACGAGTCGCTGAGCGAGCAGCCCGCGTCCATGTCGGGGATGACCACGGTCTTGCCCGGGTTCAGGATTTTCGCCGTCTCCCCCATGAAGTGAACGCCGCAAAACGCGATTACGTCCGCGTCCGTGTCCGCCGCCTGCCGCGAGAGCCCGAGCGAGTCGCCCACGTAATCCGCCAGCTCCTGAATCTCCCGCACCTGGTAATTGTGCGCGAGGATGACGGCGTTGCGTTCGCGTTTGAGGGCGAGGATTTCTTCAGCGAGATCGAGACCGGCGATGGACATGCCGCACTATTTCACCACGCCCGCGTGGCGGCAATGCCGGTCAGTCCCCATACCCACCCGGATTGGCGACGTGCCACGCCCAGGCGCTGGCGATGATTTTTTCTATCGACTGAAACTGCGGGGTCCAGCCGAGTTCGCGGTGGATTTTTTCGCTGGCGGCGATGAGGCGGGCGGGGTCGCCGGGACGGCGGGGCTTTTCGACGACGGTGATCTTTTTGCCGGTGACTTTTTCACACGTCGCGATGATTTCGCGGACGCTGGTGCCGCCGCCGGTGCCGAGGTTGTAGAAGGCGCTCGCCTCCGCGCCGAGCGCGAGCATGTGGGCGGCGGCGAGGTCGAGGATGTGGATGTAGTCGCGGATGCAGGTGCCGTCGGGCGTCTCGTAGTCGGTGCCGAAAATCTGGACGTTGTCGCGCTGGCCGAGGGCGACTTTGAGGACATTGGGGATGAGGTGGGTCTCGATGCGGTGGTCTTCGCCGTAGCGTCCGCTGGCGCCGGCGGCGTTGAAGTAGCGGAGGGCGACGAATTTCAGGCCGTGGATTTCATCGTACCAGCGGAGGATTTTTTCAAAGATGAACTTCGACTCGCCGTAGGGGTTGATCGGGCGCTGCGGGAGCGTCTCGTCGATGGGCACGCGCTCGGGCGGGCCGAAGGTGGCGCAGGTCGAGGAGAAGACGAAACGCTTTACGCCGCACGCGACCATCGCATCGAGCAGGTGGATGCCGCCGGTGACGTTGTTGCGGAAATATTTCGACGGATTTTCCATGGACTCGCCGACGAGGGCGTTGGCGGCAAAGTGCATGACGGCATCAGGCTGCGCGGACTTCATGGCGCAGACGATTTCGCCGTCTTTTTGCAGGTCGCCGACGATCAGTTCTGCCCGCGGGTCGATCGCGGCGCGGTGGCCTTCGGTGAGGTTGTCGAAGACGGTGACGGTGTGGCCGGCGTCGAGCAGTTGCTCGACGCAGATGCTGCCGATGTAGCCGGCGCCGCCGGTGACGAGGATGTGCATGAAATTTCTGAGGGCTGATTTTGATGGCTGATTTTGCAGCCTTTTTCCGCGCGCGGAAAAAAGCCGCGCCTTTCTCAATCAGCAATCCGCATTCAGCAAACAGAAATCAATTCACCGTGATGCGGCGGAAGGCGTCCGGGTAGCCGCGGGCCTGCTGGGTGAGCGAGGCGACCATGGCGCGGACCTGCGGGTGGCGGCGGCGGTCGCCGAGCACTTCGAGGCTGCGGCGCGGGCTGCCCCATTCGAGGATTTCGATCTCCACATGGCGCATGCCCCACTGCCGCATGAGCCCGCGGCTCGGGCAGAAAAGATCAATCGTGCGCCGCCCGACGAGCGCGCTGCCGTAGTCTTCGATGACGTAGTTGCGCCCCGTGCAGAGCATGCGAAAACGCGTGCCTACGGGCAGCCACGACCAGTCGCTCGCGGCGCTGCTGTTGCTCATGTTGTAGCGCAGCCGGCCGCCGATGCCATTGGCCCAGCCGCCGGGCTCGGTCTGGGTGTAGGCGGTGGTGCGGACCATGAGGTGCTCGCCGCGGTGCAGCGGGCGCGAGGCATCGACGGCGGTGGAGGGCTTGGCTACCTTCGAGGTGGCGCAGCTTACGAGGGCGAGGGCGAAAAGCGGGCAGAGGATTTGGCGCATGGTGGCGGGCAGGCGGTAGTGGGTTGGCTGGATGCAGGTATTCATTTTGGGGGAAACGGACGCGCGCTTTCTACCGGTGGAAAGGGCGCGGCGACAACCCCCAATCTTCCGGCGTCACGTCTCGTCCGGCTCCGCGGGTGCGCCGCGCCGGCCGGCGGTGAAGTCGCACAGCCCGCGCTTTTTCGCCCCGGCGGCAAAATCCCAGAACGCCTGCGCGGCCTCTCCCCACGGGCGTTCGCGGGCGGCGGCGAGCGCCTGCGCAGTGTTCAGTCCGCGGCGGTAGAGGAGTGAAAAAGCGGCCTTGATCTCGGCGCGCTGCCCGCCCGTAAAACCCGCGCGGCGCAGGCCCACGCTGTTGAGTCCGGCCACGCTGTTGAGCCCAGTGCCGGTGGTGAAAGGCGGCAGGTCTTTGCTGAAAGCGGCCCCGCCCTGGCAGATGGCCAGCCGCCCGATGCGCACGAACTGATGGAACACGCAGCCGCCGCCGATGAAGGCGCGCTCGCCCACCGCGACGTGCCCGGCGAGCAGCGCGTTGTTGGCGATGACGACGTGATCGCCGACGTGGCAGTTATGCGCGACATGCGCGCCCGCCATGAGGAAGCACCCGCTGCCCACGACCGTAGCGCTGCCCTCCGCGGTGCCGCGGTGGATGGTCGCGTACTCGCGGATTTTGTTGCCGTCGCCGATTTGCACGCTGCTTTGCACCGCGGTCTGAAACGCAAAATCCTGCGGGTCGCCGCCGATGATCGCGCCGTAGCCGATGAGATTTTCGCGCCCCATGACGACGTGCGCACCGATGATCGCGTGCGCCTGAATCACGCATCCGTCGCCAATGCGCGCCGCGCCTTCGATCACCGCGTACGGCCCGACGGTGACGCCCGCGCCGAGCTGCGCGTCGCGGTGAATGATGGCGGTGGGATGGAGCATGGGGGCAAAGGATGAAGGATGAAGGATGAAGGATGAAGACGGAATTCGCAGGCGCGGATTTTTCATCCTTCCGCCTTCATCCTTTCCTCACAGCATGCCCACTTCGCGGAAGCTGAAGTATGGGCGGCGGCCGTTGTCGCCGTTGCCGATGATGATGTGGTCGAAGAGCTGGATTTGCAGCAGCCGCGCGACTTCGGCGAGGCGGACGGTGAGGCGGCGGTCGGGCTCGCTCGGCGTCGGGTCGCCGGACGGGTGGTTGTGGACGAGGACCACGGCGTAGGCGGCGTAGATCAGCGCGGGGCGGAAAATCTCGCGCGGATGCGCGCTGCTTTCGTTCAGCGTGCCGCTCGACACTTCTTCGATGCGCATGAGCTGGAGCTGCGTGTCGAGCAGCACCACGCGCAGGCTTTCGCGCGAAAGCGCGCGCATCTCCGCGCCGAGGAGCGCGTAGATGAGTTCCGGCGTGTCGAGCTTCTGCTTGCTCAGCGTCTCGCGCGCGAGCCGCGTGGCGAGGCCAAAGGCGGCGGCGAGCTGCACCGCTTTCGCCGGGCCGACGCCCTTGATTTTGGAAAGCTCGGCGACCGTGCAGCGCGCGAGTCCGCTGAGCGACTGGTATTCCAAAAGCAGGTGCCGCGCGACGTCGATGGCGTTGGCCCCGACCATGCCGGTGCGCAGTAGGATGGCGATCAGCTCGCTGTCGCTGAGCGCGCCCGCGCCGAGCCGGGCGAGCTTTTCACGCGGCCGGTCCTGCTCCGGCATCTCTTGGATTTTGAGCGAGGACATGTCGGCGAAAACCGGCTTCAGTCCGCGAATTGATCCACGAGCCGGAGAACCGAGTCACACAGATCGTGCAGCGCGGCGCAGTGCGGGTTTTGCGAAATTGCTTCCAAGGCAACTTGGGCTTCTCCGAGCAAATCTTTGGCGGAGAAAATGGCGGAGCGCAGTGCGCCCTCGCAGCGTGCGGCGACGGCGAGCAGTTGCGCGTCTTCCGGCTCGCCGCGCAGGATGCATTCGCAAAACTTCTCGTGCCGCGCGTCGGTGGCGTTTTGGAGCAGAGTCAAAATCGGCAGCGTCAACTTGCCTTTCTTCAAGTCGGTGCCGAGCGTCTTGCCGGCGCTGGTCTCGCTGCCGGCGATGTCGAGGCAGTCATCGTAAACTTGATAGGCCGTCCCAAATTTGAGACCGAACAACTTCAGGGCGTCGGTGACCGCGGGTGGCGCATCGTTCAACATCGCGCCCAATTCCGTGGCGGCGGAAAACAGCGCGGCGGTTTTCATTTCAATAATCCGAAAGTAATCCGCCGTGCTCAACTTGAGGTCGAAGCGCCGCTGCGTCTGGATGATCTCGCCCGAGCAAACCTCCGAGGCCGCGTGAGCGATGCGCCGGCTCACGTCGGGTTTCTCAAAAGTCGTGGAAATTTTCAGTGCATGCGCGAAAAGGCAATCGCCCAAAAGCACGCTGATCGTGTTGCCCCACTTCGCGTTGGCGGTGGGCTGCCCCCGGCGCATTTCGGCGCTGTCGATGATGTCGTCGTGGACGAGGGTCGCCGCGTGAATGAGTTCCAACACCACCGCCAAGTCCGCGTGTTCGGGCTGAATGCCGCCGGTCGCCCCGCCCGCTAAAAGGGCGAGCGCGGGACGCAGGCGTTTGCCGTGGCTTTGACAGGCGTAGGCGATGTAACCCTCGACCGCGGGATCGAAAAAACGGGCTTGTTCCCGAATTCGATTCTCCACCCCGGCAAGCTGGGGCGCAATTAAGTCCAGAGCCTGCGCGAGCGGCTTGGCCGGAAGACTGGGTGGGGATTGCAAGTTTGTGAAATGTTTCACAAGGCTCCAGATTTATCGGGCAAATTTCCGTGCAAGTCAACCGCGATGCGGAACCGAACTGAAGTGCATGGACATTTCTGGAAACAAAAAAGCGCAGCCATTGCTGGCTGCGCTTTTAGTGGGATTTGGTTGAGGCGGGTTATTTGTAGGGCGACCAGAACGCGGCATCCGCCACGTCGGAGAGCGAGGTGAACGCAGCCGCTGGAACCTTCGGGATGCTGTCCACGGTGAAGGTGCCGTAGGTGTTGCCGAAGAGATCGGTGCCCGTGTTATACAGCACGGTGCCGACTTTCAGGTAGTTCTTCAGGTCGGCAAAGGTCGGGGTCATCCCGCTGGTCTTGCCGGTTTCGATCGCATAAAGATCCACGGCGGAATCAAGGATGCGCAGATCTTCGAGGATGCGGGTGGCCTGCGAACGCTTGCGGGAGCGCAGGAAGTTAGGCACGGCAATCGCCGCGAGCAACGCGATGATGGCCACGACGATCATGATTTCAACGAGGGTGAAGCCCCCGCGGTTTTTGTTTAGTTTTTGCAACATACGATTTGGATTTCTAGTTTTAGGTTTGGATTAGTTTTCGCCGCTCGCCTCTGGGTGAACCCGGAGGGTTGCTGGCTTGCCAACGGTTTAAGCACCACGCGTGCCAGCTTTATGGTAATTAGAATCCCGCGCGCGCCAGGCGAGGCCGCTTGCCGCCACTGCCCGCAGTGAAG
>JANXWQ010000629.1 GCA_025351065.1 Chthoniobacter sp.
CTTCGCGCCCTTGTGCGGCACGCTCCAAACCAAGTCGCCCAGCGGCGTCGCGGGGCCGGCGGCGATTTTCACATCGGCCTTCGTGAACTCGCCGACCGCGCCCGTGGTGAAAGCCGAAAGCGTGTAAGTGCCGGGCCGCACCGCAGGAATGGCGAAGCTGCCGTCCGCCGCCGCGCGCGTCCAATATTGGTAGAGCATGGATTCGTTTTGCCAGTTGCCACCGGGCGCGGGCTGGGCGAGGCCGACCCACGCATTGGCGGCGGTGAGCGCGGGCTTGAGCGCGTCTTTTACCGTGAGCCGCCCCGTGGCGCTGCCGCGCTGGGCGACGGGCGGATACTCCGGCTGATCGGCCACCCACGCGCACGCCCTGCGTGATCTTCACGATCTCCTTGATCCCCGTCTCCTGCGCCGTGCGGTAGTCCGCGCCGACCGGCATCGGCCAGTTGCGCAGCTCATCCACGCAGATCCAGTCGAACAGATTGTCCGGGATTTTCCACACCATCCGCCACTCGCCCACGCCCGTCGCCGGATACGCCGCGGGATGGTCGAGCACCGCGTAGGCATACACGCCCGAGTCCCCGCGCCGCAGGGCGAAATGCACCTCGATGTCAAACGCCTGCGGCTCGTTTTTCCACACCCGCCGGCAGGCCACATCCACGAGCTCGGGCGTCTGCATTTTCACGGTGAAAACGCACCCCGCCGGGCTGCGGTAGTTCGCCCCGCCGTCCATGCTGAAATACACATTCCCGCCGCCGGGCTTCACCATTTCCGTGCCCCGGAATTTCAGCGATGCGATGCTCCCGCCCGCCTTGCTGACCGACGCGCTGACGATGCCGTTGTCGAGGATTACGAAGGCCCGCGATCCTCCATTTTCACCGGCGCCGTCCCGAGCGTGCTCTGGGCCAAAGCAGCGGTCCGCGAAAAAACGAGCGCGGCAAAAAGCACGAGAAAAATGGTGGCGTAACGCATGTGCCCGCCATCGGGTCCGCGACCATGCGGACGGCGAGCTTCAAATCAGGGCTCAGGACTTCGTGATTCTCTGCGCAGCGCTGGGCGGGCTTTCCCTTTGGCAAAAGGGGCATGCTGTGCGACAGACGGATAGCTATCGGCCGTCCAATGTTTGCCCGCACTTTCCTCATCCTCACGCTCGTCCTGAGCCTGCTGTGCAGTCCGCGGAGCGGTGTGGCGGCGGATGCACGCTTCGCGAAAATGCCCGGCTGTGCCGCGAGGGTCTGCGTGCAACCGTGCTGTGCGAGCATGGCGTGCTGCACCGCGCAGCCAGCGCGTGAATCGGCTCCAAAGCAAGCACCCGCGCCCTCCCGCGGCGGAGTCGAGTCGGCGGACATCGCCGCGCATCCCGTCACTTTTCTCTACGCGCTCCCCGCGCCGCAGCGCTGCTTCGTCATTCGGGACGAAGCCCTCGCGGCGCACACGCTGCCTCTGCTGGCGGCGACCTGCATCCGGCTGATCTGAGCCCCCGGCATTCCTAGGCGAAGTGTGCCCCGGCACACCCTCACCCGCGATGTCCACGACTCAGACTCATGAAAACTCTATCCGCATTTCTCTGCCCATTTTTACTGGCTCTCGCCGCAAGCGCGGAGCCGCCTGAAAAACCCAACGCCGCCCCGCCGCTGACGCTTTCCGCCGCGACGCAGACGGCGCTCGCCAGCAACCGTTCGATCAAGGAAGCCCGCGCCCGGTGGGAATCCATGAAGGCGCGGGTGCCGCAGGCGGAGGCGTGGGACGATTTGAAAATCAGCGCCAGCACGCGGCTCGGGCGCTTCGTGGACATTGCGCCGAACGGGTTCACCGACCAGATGCTCAGCGTCGAGCAGATGATCCCGGTCTCGGGCAAGAACGAAAGCCGCGCGCGCATCGCGGCGGCGGAGGCGCTCGGGGGTTTGGAGGAATTGCGGCGCAAGGAAACCGACGTGGTGATGAAAGTGCGCACCGCCTACATCCGGCTCGCCAACGGCTATGCCCAACTGGAGCTGACGCGCGCCAACGCCAGTTCGCTCCATCAAACGCTCGACATCAGCCGGAGGAAATTCGAGGTCGGCGGCCAGACGCAAGCCGCTGTGCTGACGGCGGAAAATGAAGTGACGCGGATCGAGGAAAACCGGCGCGACCTCGAGCGGAGCATTTCCGACGAGGAGACGCGGTTGAAAGTGCTGATGAACCGCGACGCCTTCGCCCCGCTGGGCCGGCCCGCGAGCGAGCTGCCGAACCAGGCGTCCGTTTCCACCGAGCGGCTCCGCAGCCTGCTCCTCAGCAACCGCCCGGAATTGCGGATGGCGCAGGCGAACATCGCCGCCGCCAAGGCGAAGGTGGAGCTGGCAAAGCGCGAGTGGATTCCCGACCCGATGGTGAGCGTGCAGGCGCAGCGTTACAATGAAGCCGCGCAAGCCGTGAGCGAAGTGGGCGCGGGTATTTCTTTCAGCGTGCCGTGGCTGAATGGGAAAAAATACCGTGCCGAAGAACGCGAGGCGCAGACCGGCGCGGAGGCCGCGCAGCATGCGCTCGAAGGCGCGCAGACCGAAGCGCTGGGCCTGCTGCGCGACCAGCTCACGAAGCTCGAAACCTTCCATCACCACCTCGAACTTTTCCGCGACCGGCTCATCCCCACCGCGCGGCAGACCGTCGAGGCGAACCGCGCCGGCTACCAAGGCGACAAGACCAGTTTCCTCGAACTCGTGACCTCGCAGCGCAGTCTGCGCGAAGTCGAGTCGGTGCGCCGCCAGCACCTCACCGACTACCAGACGGCGCTCGCCGAACTGGAGGCGCTCGTCGGCGCCGACCTCCACCTTTTTTCCCCGGACAAGGAAACCTCGAAACGGAAAACCAAATGACCACCGGAAAACTCATCCGCAATTTCACCCTCATCGCCCTGCTGCTCGGCTTCGTGTGGAGCCTGGGCGGCTGCTCCAAAATGGGCGGCAGTGCCGGCCAAGACCCGAACGTCGATTACTACACCTGCACGATGCACCCGTCGGTGCATTTGCATGATCCCAAGGCGAAATGCCCGATCTGCTCGATGGACCTCGTGCCGGTGATGAAGAAAGGCGCGGACGCCGGCGGACACCAGCACGGCGCGATGCCGATGGGCGAGGCGAAGACGGACGCCAGCCCGGTGTTCACCGAGTTTAGCGTGCCCGTGGAGCGCCAGCAGCAAATCGGAGTGACCTACGCGGCGGCGGAAATGAAACCGCTGCATCACACCATCCGCGCGGTCGGCATGGTCGTGCCGGATCGTTCCCGGCAGTGGAGCTTCGTCGCGCGCGTCGAGGGCTACGTGCAAAAGCTCTACGTCACCTCGCCCGGCGAATTGGTCGCGGAAGGCGCGCCCCTGCTCACGATCTACAGCCCCGAGTTGCTCACGGCGGAGCGGGAATTCGTAAACCTGCTCGACGTCCGCGACCGTACCGCGAGCCCCGATGGCCGCGCGAGCAGCGACCGCCTTTTGGAGTCCGCGCGCCGCCGCCTGGAGCAATGGAACATCACCGCGCCGCAAATCGCGGAGCTGGA
>JANXWQ010000008.1 GCA_025351065.1 Chthoniobacter sp.
AGTGCTGTGGCGGCCTGGCACGGCGGGCTGCTGGCTGTTGTGTGCGCTCGCGTTTTTTTCGCTGCACACGCTGCGGCATCACGGGCACGCGGCGCGGGAACTGGCGCGGGAGTTTGCCAGCGGGCCGCGGGTGGTGCAGGCGGTGGGCATTGTGTGGGATGAGCCGGAGCCAGCCGCCGAGTGGTCGCGCACGGGCAAGGGCCGCTTCCGGCTGAAGCTAGAATCCATCAGCCTCGCGGGCGAAACGCGCACGCCGGACGTAGTCGTGAATGTGAGCTGGGCCGACGAAAATCTGCCGTCGTACGGCGACCGCGTTGCCCTCACCGGCAGCGCCGTGAATCTCGAGCCGACGCGCAATCCGGGGCAGTTCGATTTCACGGCCTACGAGCAGCGCCAGGGCGTGTGGTCGGAAATCCGCGCGCGCTTTTCCACGGACTGCCACATCGAAGCCCACGGCCTTGGCAATCCCGCGCAAACCTTTGCCTACCGGGCTTCGCACTGGATTCAGCGCCAGCTCGCGCTCGACCTCGGGGACGAGCCGGAAATCTCCGACCTCATCGCCAGCATGGTGCTCGGCCTGCGCGGCGAGACGCCGCAGGAGATGAAGGCACTCTTCCAGCGCACCGGCACCATGCACCTCTTCGCGGTCAGCGGGCTGAATGTCGCCATGCTCGCCGCCATCGCGCTGTTCGTCCTGCGCCCGCTGCGCATCGGGCGCGCGCCGGCCATCCTCATTACCATCCCGATCCTCGCCACCTACGCGCTCGTCACCGGCCTCTCGGCTAGCTGTGTGCGCGCCACGATCATGTGCTCGCTCGTGCTGCTCGCGCAGCTCACCGACCGGCGGCCCATCGCGTTCAACAGCCTTGCCGCCGCCGCGTTTGCCATTCTCGCTTGGGACACGAACCAGGTTTTCTCCCCCGGCTTTCAGTTTTCGTTTGTGCTCGTCGTGGTCATCGTCTGGCTCTCGGGGAAAATTCAGCGCCGCCTCGAACCGTTCGGGAAGCCTGATACCTACTTGCCCCGCGCGCTGTGGCGCTGGCCGCAGCACGTCTCCGCGGTGCTGGCGGAAAAGTTCGCCGCCGCGCTGGGCGTCACCGTTTCCGCATGGCTCGGCTCGCTGCTTTTCACCGCCGGATACTTCCACCTATTCTCCCCGGCGGCGCTGCTCGCCAACATGCTCGCCGTGCCGCTCGCCTTCGTCGTGCTCGTGCTCGGCATCGCCGCGCTGCTCGCCGCGCCGCTGTGGGAAATGGGCGCGGTGCTGTGCAACAACGCGAACTGGTTTTGCGCCAAGGCGCTGCTCGCCGTTTTGAAAATCTGCGCGCTCGTGCCCGGCGGCTGGCTCTACGTCGAGACGCCGCGCCTCGCGCCGCGGCCCGCCTGCGAAATCACCGTGCTCGATCTCGGCGACGGCGGCGCGGCGCATCTGCGCACCGGCGGGCGCGACTGGCTGCTCGATTGCGGCGGCGACACGGCCTACGGTCACATCGTCCTGCCCTACCTCCGCACCCGCGGCGTGAACCGCCTCGACGGCCTCCTGCTCACCCACGGCGACGTGAAGCACCTCGGCGGCGCGCTCCCCGCGCTCGACGATTTCCGCCCGCGCGTCATCGTCGATTCCGTCCTCCGCGACCGCTCGCCCACGCGCAAAGACCTGCACGCCGACCTCGCGCGGCGCGGCCAGGGCAAAGGACTTTACGCGCCCGGCGACGCCGTCCATTTCCCCGCCGCAACGCTCCGCGTACTTTACCCGCCCGCCGGCCTCCAGCGCGCCACCGCGGACGACAAAGCGCTCGTCGTGCAGCTCGAAACGGCGGGCACCCGCGTGCTCTTCATGTCCGACAGCGGATTCGCGACCGAGCAGTGGCTCAGCGAAAATGAGCCCGATTTGCGCAGTGACATCGTCATCAAAGGCCAGCACGCCAAAGACCTTTCCGGCACCCTCGACTTCCTCGCCCGCGTGCAGCCCCAGGCCGTCATCTGCACCGCTCTCAGCTACGGCGAGCCGCCCGAAAAACTCGATGCGTGGGAGCAAAGCGTCATCGCGCGCGGCATCACCGTTTTCCGTCAGGACCACACCGGCGCGGTGCATCTCGAAATCCGCGACGGCGGCTTAGAAATCCAGGCGCGCGTCAGCGGTCAGACCTTCCGCAGCCGCGCGCGGTAAATAGGCAGCCCCTGCGCGAGGAAGCGTCGCTCAAAATCGGTGATCGGGTATTCGGGATCGTCCGGCCAGTCGAGGCGCTCGTAGCCTTTCGCCTTCGCCAGCACTTTCTCCATCCAGAGAAAATACGGCTCGTCGTCCGTCTTGATCCGCAGCTCGCCGCCATCGGCGAGGATGCCGTGCAGCGCCTCCATGAAACCGTCCTGAATCAAGCGCCGCGGCTGATGGTGGCGCTTCGGCCACGGGTCGGGAAAGAGCACATGCGCGACCGCCACGCTCTCCAGCGGGAGCACGTAGCGAAGCGCGTAGGCCGTCTCGATGCGCAGCACGCGCACGTTCGGAATCTTGTTGTGGACGACTCCGCGGCAGACCTTGCGCACGCGCCCGAGCAGCCGCTCGATGCCGAGGAAGTTGTGCCCGGGATGCTTCACCGCCATCGCTTCGAGAAACCCGCCCTCGCCGCAGCCGATGTCCACCTGCAGCGGCGCCTCGCGCTCGAAAATGTCGCGCATCGGCGCGCGGGCAAAATAGTCCGCGGGCACGAACTCGATCTTCTCTGCCGGATCGACTTCACCGGATTCTTTTTCACGAAAGGCTGCTCTCATAGGGCGCTGCCGATACGCGCCCTCGCCCGCACTCGCAAGCGCATTCCCGGCTTCCCTTCCCCGTGCGACCCGCTAATTCCAACAGCCGCAACCCAACCCGCTTATGGACATCATCCTCGGACTCTTCATCGGTTTCATCGCCTGGTTTCTCATGCGCTACCTCGTGGCCGGCCTTTATACGGTCGATCAAAACGAGCGCGCGGTGAAGACCATCTTTGGCCGCGCCGAACGCCTCGGCTCCCAGACCACGCTTGACGATCCCATCGCCGAGCCGCTCCAGCCCGAGGAGCGCGAGCGCTACTGCTACCCGCAGGTGCGCGTGATCCCGGCGGGCGGCCCGTATTTCAAATGGCCGTGGGAAAAAGTGTACAAGGTGAACATCTCCACCCAGACGCTAAACATGGCTTTCGACCCCGAGGATCCGCAGGCCAATATGGGCGGCTCGAAGCTCAGCGCCGTGACTAAAGACCAGCTCGACACCGGCCTCACCGGCCAGATCCGCTACCGCATCTCGGAGCGGAATCTCTACGCGTATCTCTTCGGCGTGAAGCGCCCGATTGTCCACGTCATGGCCTATTTCGTCTCGGTGCTGCGCGAACGCATCGCCAATTTTGAAGCACCGG
>JANXWQ010000014.1 GCA_025351065.1 Chthoniobacter sp.
GACGAGGACGATGGAGACGTTGGCGTTGCTGGCGCCGGTCACCATGTTGCGCGTGTATTGGACGTGGCCGGGCGTGTCCGCGATGATGAACTTGCGGCGCGGCGTGGCGAAGTAGCGGTAGGCGACGTCGATGGTGATGCCTTGCTCGCGCTCGGCACGGAGACCGTCGGTGAGGTTGGCGAGATTGATCTGGCCGCCGCCGGTGATGTCGGCGGAACGCTCAAGCGCTTCGATTTGGTCCTCCATCAGCGATTTTGAATCGTAGAGCAGGCGGCCGATGAGCGTGGACTTGCCGTCATCGACGGAGCCGCACGTATTGAAGCGGAGGAGTTCTACTGGGTGCGGTGCGCTCATTAGAAATACCCCTGCTTTTTGCGATCCTCCATCGCCGCCTCGCTCGCTTTGTCATCGGCGCGCGAGCCGCGTTCGGTCACGCGGGCGGCGGCGATTTCGGCGATGATGTCATCGACGGTGTTCGCGGGACTTTCCACGAGGCCGGTGCTGATGATGTCGCCGATGGGGCGGACGCGGACGGTCAACTCGCGCACTTGTTCCTTGTCGGTCGGCGGCATGATGTCGCTCACCGGGAGCCACTGGCCGCCGCGGCGCACGGCCTGACGCTGGTGGGAAAAGTAGATCGTCGGCACTTCGAGTTGCTCGCGTTTGATGTATTCCCACACGTCCATCTCGGTCCAATTCGAGAGGGGAAACACGCGCATGTTTTCGCCGGGGTTCACGCGGGCGTTGTAGAGGTTCCAGATTTCGGGGCGCTGGTTTTTCGGGTCCCATTGGCCGAAGGCGTCGCGGAAGCTGAAGAAGCGTTCCTTGGCCCGCGCCTTTTCCTCGTCGCGGCGCGCGCCGCCGATGGCGCAGTCGAAGCGGAACTCCTCGAGCGCGGCGAGGAGCGTGGGGATTTGCAGGCGGTTGCGGCTGACTTCGCCGGGCGACGGATGCGCGATGCCCGCAGCGATGGCGTCCTCGACTTTGCGGATGATGAGCTTGCCGCCGAGCTGCGCGGCGCGCTGGTCGCGGAAGGTGTTTAGTTCGGGAAAATGGTGGCCGGTATCGACGTTGAGAAACGGCATCGGAATGTCCGATGGCCGGAACGCTTTCTCCGCGAGGCGCAGGAGGCAGATGGAATCTTTCCCGCCGGAAAAAAGCAGCGCGGGCCGCTCAAACTCGGCGGCAACCTCGCGCATCACATGGATGGCTTCGGTTTCGAGATAGTCGAGATGGTCGAGCTGGTAGCAGGTCATGGCGCTCACGCTTTCACCGCCGCGCCGCCCCAGGCCGCGTGCAGGCCGCACTCGCGTTTTTCGTCGGCCTTGGCGGGGTCGAAATAGTCCCACTCATTGGGCAGCGCGTGCTGCTCGCAGTAGGCGTGCATGTCGCGGTCCGTCCAGCGGAAGACGGGGCTGATTTTCAGCGATCCGAAATTTCCGTCGGCGCTCACGATGTCGAGCCCGGCGCGGTTGGGGTTCTGCACTTCGCGGAGGCCGGTGAGCCAAGTCGTCGGCGCGAGTTCGCGCATGCCGCGCTGGAAGGGTTCCAGCTTCATCACGGTGCTGAAGGCTTTGATGCGCTCCTCGTTTTCTGGCGTGGGCGCGGGCGCTCCGCCGTGGCTGGCATCGTAGTGCGCGGCGGTCATGCGAGGGACATAGGCGTGGATATTCAGCTTGAGCAGCGCCTTCACCTCCTCGGCGTGGCGATAGGTCGCGGGTTTGTTGTAGCCGTGATCGACCCAGAGCACGGGAATGTCCGGCTGCACCTGCGTGGCGAGGTGTAAAACGACGGCCTCGTACGGGCGGAAATTTGTCGAGACGATGGCGCGTCCGCCCGCCTGCGCGACGGCCCAGCGCACGACTTCCAGCGGCGTCTGGTCGCGGAGTTCGGCGTTGGCTTGAGCGATTTTTTCGGCGGTCATTTTTTGGAAGGGCGGAGACGAAAGCAGATTCCGCCCGCATTGGCTACGGGCAAAATGCGCTTGGTGTGACATACGCCGAGCCACCAGCCGGCAGCGTTTGCGCCCACGGGTTATCCTGCCACCGCTTCCCCCGCGCACGATGCGTTCGCACGGCGTCTGGCTCCACTGCAACAAATTCCCCGCCCTCCCATCCCCATGAAAACCCATCCCCGCCCGTCCATCCTCTCCCGTTCCATCGCCCGCCTGCGAACTGCACCGCAGGCTCAGCAGGAGCGTGCGGATGAGACCGGCACGGGCCGGACATTGGCTTACCCGTCTGCCGCACTCGGCGGCGCTATTGCCAAGTGCGCCAGCAAACAGTCGCCGCGCCGCTATTCAAAACTCGTAACCGAAAATCAGCCGCGTCTGCACATTGGGCTCGTCGGGATTATTGGTCAGGCGAAAGAGCGCTGTGACCGTGGCGAAGGCGCGCTGGCAGCGCACCGTGACGTTCGGGCCGGCGGAGCAAAACGCCGTCTCCGGGCGGCCCCAGTCGGGCAGGTGGTTTTCATTGAGGAGTTCCGCGCCGACGGACAGGTGTTTGCCGACCCGGTACGACACGCCCAGCGTTTCGTTGATCTCCCCGTCCCGCTGGTTCTGATGGCCGATGTTTTCGCCCGACCAGCGGGCCTCGACATAGACGTTGGCGGCGAGGGTGAAACGGCCCAGGTTTTTTTGCAGGAGCAGCTTGCCCTCGATTTCCGTCTCGGTGTCGCCCACCGTCACCTCGCCGTAGAGCGCGGTGCCGAGCCATGAGGTGGCGGGATCGGTAAGGCTGTAGATGAGTTCGAGGCTGGAGCTGTCGTAGCGCGCGGTGCGCGCTTCAGGCGTGCTGGTGTAGTTCCAGTTGGCGACGTACAGACCCATCGTCA
>JANXWQ010000059.1 GCA_025351065.1 Chthoniobacter sp.
GAGATTCTGCTGCGCGACTAGCGCTTGTCATTTCCCCAGCGCGTGATTTCATCCGCCGCTCACCATTTTCCGACCATGCCAAAACTCTCCGTCCGCGACCTCGATGTAACCGGCCAGCGCGTGCTCGTGCGCGTGGATTTCAACGTGCCGGTGGATGAGCGCGACGGGAAATACGTCATCACCGACGACACGCGGATGCGCGAGTCCCTGCCCACCATCGCCTACCTGCGCGAGCGCGGGGCGAAGGTGATTCTGATGGCGCACTTCGGCCGGCCAAAGGGGCAGCCGAACGCAAAGTATTCGCTGCGACCGGTCGCGGATCATCTGCACAGCTTGATCGGGCATCCGGTGCTGTTCAGCACGGAGGTCATCGGCGAGGTGCCGGAGAAAATCATCGCGCACATGAAAAACGGCGACGTGGCGCTGCTGGAAAACGTCCGCTTTCACGCCGAGGAGGAGGCAAACGAGCCGGCCTTTGCGCAGGCGCTCGCGAAGCTCGGCGATGTGTTTGTGAACGACGCCTTTGGCGCAGCGCACCGCGCGCACGCGAGCACGGCGGGCGTGGCGCAGCATGTGAAAAAAGCGGTCGCGGGCTTCCTCATGGAGAAAGAGCTGGCGTATCTGCACGACGAGCTGGAGACGCCGGCGCGGCCTTTCGTGGTCATCCTCGGCGGGGCGAAGGTGAGCGACAAAATCGCGGTCATCAACCGCCTGCTCGACAAGGCAGACACCATCATCATCGGCGGCGGCATGGCCTACACATTCCGCAAACTCGTGCAGGGCATCGCCATCGGAAAAAGCCTCTACAAGCCGGAGTGGGAGCCCATCGCGCAGGCGGCGCTGGACAAGGCAAAGGCGCTCGGCGTGAAGCTGCTCATCCCGGTGGATGCGGTCATCACGGACGCGTTCAACTTTGACGCGAAGACCGTCGGCGCGACGAAAGTGACGCCGCCCGGCGAGAGCATCCCGGACGGCTGGGAGGGCGTGGACATCGGCCCCGAGAGCGTGAAACTTTTCGCCGCGGAAGTGGGGGCAGCGGGCACCGTGCTTTGGAATGGGCCGATGGGTGTCTTTGAAATTGAAGCGTGCGCGAAGGGCACCTTTGCCATCGCCGAAGCCATCGCTGCAAACGGTGCGTGCAAAAGCATCATCGGCGGCGGCGACAGCGTGACTGCGGTGAAAAAGGCGGGCGTGGCGGACAAGATGACCTTCATCTCGACCGGCGGCGGCGCTTCGCTCGAACTGCTGGAAGGCAAAGCCCTGCCGGGCGTCACCGCCCTTTCCGACAAATAAAATACCGGAACGGAATTACGGAATTTTTGCCAAATGACGGAATTGTTTTGGCCGCTCCCGTTCCTCCTCCTTAATTCCGTCATTTAGTTAAATTCCGTAATTCCGTTTCAAAAAAATCCCCGCTTATGCGCCGCAAAATCATCGCCGCCAACTGGAAGATGAACATGACTGTCAACGAGTCAGGTTCCTACCTCGACACGTTCCTGCTCGAAGTCGCCGAAGAGAAGCGCCTGGACATCGTCCTCGTGCCGCCTTTCACCACGCTCGCCTACGTCTCCGAGCGGCTGAACAAGATCCAAAACGTGAAGCTCGGCGCGCAAAACATGCACTGGGAAAAGGGCGGCGCTTTCACCGGCGAGATCAGCGGCGCGATGATCCGCGAGCTGTTCGCCCGCTACGTGATCCTCGGCCACAGCGAGCGCCGAGCGCTCTTCGGCGAGACCGATGCGATCGTGAACAAGAAGACCCACGCCGCGCACGAAGCCTCGCTCAAACCCATCGTCTGCATCGGCGAAACGCTCGCCGAGCGCGATGCCGACAAGGTCGAGCAGGTGCTCGAAACCCAGCTCCGCGGCAGCCTCGCCGGGCTCGATGCAAAGATGCTCACCGACACCGTGCTCGCCTACGAGCCCGTCTGGGCCATCGGCACCGGCCGCACCGCCTCGCCCGAGCAGGCGCAGGCCGCGCATGCCTTCATCCGCAAAGTGCTCACCGAAATCTCCGACGCCGCGACCGCCGACAAAGTCCGCATCCAATACGGCGGCAGCGTGAAGCCTGGCAATACCGTCGAGCTCCTCTCGCAGCCTGACATCGACGGCGCGCTCGTCGGCGGGGCCGCCCTCGTCGCCCGCGACTTCGCGGAGATCATCAAGCTGACCGCGGCGCTTTAAGCCACGTCCCCGCTCTCTTAACGCAGAGACGCAGAGGTCGCAGAGGTGGGACATTGAGGCCGACTTAGGGTGAAGAGGATTTTGCGGTCAAAAATCTCTGCGTCCTCTGCGTCTCTGCTTTACAAACAAAACCGCCCGCACGGTATCGGCCCCGCTTACAGCCGCACGCTCCGCCCCGTGCGCGCGGCTTCGTAGATCGCCAGCACCAGCGCCACCGCGCGCCGCGCTTCCGCGCCGGGGATCATCGGCGCGCGGCCTTCCCGCAGCGCGCACGCGAGATCACGCACCAGCACGCGATGTCCCTCCCGGCTCATCCCGCGCGGATCGGAACTGCCGACCTTGATCTCTGCGGTGCCGTCACCGCTGCGGATGGTTTCGTCATCCGGCTGCGGCTCGGCAAATTCCCAACGCACGATGCGATCATTCACCAGCGTCGCCGAACCGCGATCGCCGCTCAGCTCGATCCGCAAATCCGTCCCCGGCCAGCACGAAGTCGCCGCCTCGATCACCCCCAGCGCGCCGCACGGAAAGCGCAGCGCCGCCGCCACCGTGTCCTCCGCCTCCACGCCCGCATGCGCCAGCGTGCCGAAAAAACCGCTCACCTCCGCCGGCAAGCCTACAAGCCATTGCAGCAGATCGACCGCGTGGATGCCTTGGTTCATCAGCGCCCCGCCGCCATCCGTCGCCCACGTCCCCTTCCACGCCGACGACTCATAATAACTCTGCGCCCGCCACCACTTGATGTACGCGCTGCACATCGTCAGCCGCCCGAAACGCCCTGCCTCCACCGCCGCCTTCAGCAGCCCCGCGCCGCGCCCGAGCCGCATTTGAAAAACGCCCGCAAGCACGCCAGCGCCGCGCCGCTCGGCGTCGAGGATGCGATCCACCGCCGCGAGCGAAATCTCCATCGGCTTCTCGCACAGCACCGCTTTTCCCGCTTCGAGAAAAGGCACCGCCACCTCCGCATGCGCCCCGCTCGGCGTGGCGATGCACACCGCCCGCACCGCGGGATCGGCCACCACTTCCTCCAGACTCCCCGCCGCCCTGCACCCGTGCTCCTGCGCAAAAGCCGCGCGTTTTTCCTCCGCTCGCGTCCAGACTGCGACCAGCCGAGCCTCCGGCGTCTCCGCAATCGCCCGCGCATGCACCTCGGCGATCATGCCCGTGCCGACGATGGCGAAACCGACCGGATCATTCATGGGCCTGGACTTTCATGGCGTGGGAGCCGGGGAGAAATGGCCGCGGGGCCGACTCTGCTTCCGCCGATGCCTACGGCGCAGGCGGGGCTGGCGTGGCCGGCGCGGGTGGCGGGGCAATGTCGAGCTTGGACTTCTTCACCTTCTTTTCCTTTTTGGTCCCGTCCTTTTTTAGCTTCTTCTTCGTACCGTCCTTTTTGAGCGTGTTCTTTTCCTTCTTGCCCATCACGGACGAACCCGTGCCGGCCTCGGATTTCTTGCAGGCGGCGAAGCCGCCCAAAGCGAGGGCGAGGGCGAGGGTCAGGCGCAGGAGGATGGATTTCATCGGTTGGGAAAAGTGAAAGCGGGGGACGATGCCGCGCCGCGCGCCGCGCGTCCAGTCGCCATTTTTTCCGGCGCACCGTTTTTGCCTCCGCCAAGCCCGCGCCGGTTCGCACAGAAATCTTTTGACACCCAAGGTTGGCCCGCTACTTTCCGCGTCCCGCTTCCGGCGGGATCAACCACAACCCAACACCGCAGGAGAGCCGCCAAGGCTCGTCAGCACTGCACCAGATCATGCAAACCAAACGCAGCAAACGGTATCGCTCCGCCGCCGAAAAGGTGGACTCGCACAAGAGCTACGCGCTCCCCGAAGCCGTCACCCTCCTCAAGACGCTTCCGGCTCCGAAGTTTGACCAGACGGTCACGCTTTCCTTCCGTCTCGGAGTTGATCCGAAGCAATCCGACCAGATGGTGCGCGGCACCTGCCCCCTGCCCAATGGCTCGGGCAAAAACGTCCGCGTGCTCGTCTTTGCCGAAGGCAAGGCTGCGGAAGCAGCGCGCGAGGCTGGCGCCGAGTTCGTCGGTTACAAGGACATGATCGAGAAATGCGTGGGCGGCTTTCAGGACTTCGACGTGGCCATCGCCACGCCCGGAGCCATGGCCGAAGTCCGCAAGCTCGGCAAAGTGCTCGGGCCGCGCGGCCTGATGCCGAACCCGAAGACCGGCACCGTGACCGAAGACACCGCGAAAGCCGTGAAAGAAGTCAAAGCGGGCCGCGTCGAGTTCAAGCTCGACAAGAACGGCAACTGCGCCGTGCCCGTGGGCAAGTTTTCCTTCGCCGAACAGGCGCTCGTCGAGAACGGCACCGCCGTCATCGAAGCCGTGGTCAAGGCCCGTCCGGCTTCGGCCAAAGGCGTCTTCGTCGAAAACCTGACGCTCAGCGCCACCATGACGCCCGGCCTGAAAGTCGATGCGTCCGCCTTCCTCAAGCACTAACCGGAGCCGCCACACCATGCATCCTGCCAAAGAATCCATCGTCATCGACCTCGAAGCGAAGCTCAACGCCTCGCCCTTCCTTTTCGTGGCCGACTACACCGGCCTGAAAGTCGCCCAGTTTGCCGAACTGCGGAACCGTCTCCACGGCGTCGGCGCCCGCTGCCACGTCGTGAAGAACACTTTCCTGCGCCGCGCCGCCAAGAGCGCCGGCCTGCCGGAAGTCGGCGAGTTGAAAGGCCAGACGGCCATCGTCGTCGGGGACAAAGACGTCGCGGCTGCCGCGAAGGTGCTAAAGAACTTCACCGCCGAATTCAAGAAGCCCGAGATGAAAACGGGCGTCGTGGATCGGATCGTCGTTACCACCGAGCAGATCAAAGCGATCGCCGACCTGCCTTCGCGCGATGTCCTGCTCGGCACCCTCCTCGGCGTGCTCAACGCCCCGGCGAGCCAGCTCGTCCGCGTGCTCAACGAGCCGGCCTCGTCCCTCGCCCGCCTGCTCCAGGCCAAGGCCGACAAGGACGCCGCCAACGCCCCGGCTCCCGCCGCGCCCGCGCCCGTTGCCGAGGCTTCCGCACCGGCTGAGGCTCCCGCCGAAACAGCACCCGCAGCCGACGCCGCACCCGCGGCCTAATCCCAAGATTTTCCCGGTGCCAACCGGGGAAAGCGCAGCCGCCGCAATTGGCGGACGCGCCTTTAACAACAACCAACAAATGGTTCCTCGTCGGGCCGGCGGCTGCCGGTCTGAAATCGCCCGAAGCTCCGGGTGGCGACGATACCGCGCAGCAATAAGCATATGGCAGATACCAGCACATTAGTGGAACAACTCAGCGGCCTCACCGTCCTCGAAGTGGCCGATCTCGTGAAGCAGCTCGAAACCAAGTGGGGCGTCAGCGCCGCGGCTCCCGTCGCCGCCGCCGCCACCGGTGGTGGCGCAGCCGCTGCCGCTCCCGTCGAGGAGAAGACGTCCTTCGACGTCATCCTCAAGGAAGCCGGCCCGAACAAGATCGCCGTCATCAAGGAAGTGCGCTCGTGCGTCGCCGGCCTCGGCCTCGCCGAAGCCAAGGCGCTCGTCGAAAGCGCTCCGAAGGCGCTCAAGGAAGGCGTCACCAAGGAAGAAGCCGAAGAGATCAAGAAAAAGATCGAAGCGGCCGGCGCCAAGGTCGAGATCAAGTAATCTCGCTCGCTCTATCCGCCGAACTCGCCTGAGTTTGGTCCACAAAAACGCGGCTCCGCAAGGGGCCGCGTTTTTGCTTTTCCGCGGGGTTTTATGACAGGGAAAAATTCACCCGTCCGCTTTTTCCAGCACTTGCGAAACCTCGGCATGACTGCACTTATTATTCCGTTCACACCCATCATCGCCGCCGCCGGTCCAGCCTTTCTCGTCTGGCTTTTTGGCGGGGGCTTCGGCCTGGCTCTCGTCGTGTTTATTGTTTTGAAAATGATCGGCAAGTAAGCGCACGCGGCATCGTTTGATACGACCGCCGCGCCGCCGCCTGCCGATCCTTTTTTCGCTATGACTAAACTCGAAATCAAAGGCTCCTGGAATGAAATCAAAGGCAAGCTGAAGCAAAAGTACGCCGACCTCACCGACGACGATCTGACGTTCGCCGAGGGCAAGGATGACGAACTGCTCGGCCGCCTGCAAAAGAAACTCGGACGCACCAAAGAGGAACTCCGCAAGGAAATCGGGGAACTCTAGGCCGTCACTCCACCCATCACGAAACCCGGCGGCGCGAACTCGCAAGAGTCCGCGCCGCTTTGCGTATTGGCGCTAGGCAGCAGGCGGGGTTTGGCGTTTGATCCGGCCTGATGAAAGTTCCGCGCTCCGCCGGTTTTATGACGCTGCCCGTGCTGCCCCTGGCGGAGGTCGGCCGGTGCAAGGCCGCGGAATGGCCCGTCCGAAAATGAGCGCGCCGGTGCCAAAAAAAATCGTTGTCATCGACGACGAGCGTGCGGTCCAGGCCACGCTCACCGCCGTGCTGCAGCGCCACGGTTTCGCCGTGGAGACCGCACCGAACGCCGTGCAGGGACGGCGCAAAGTCGAGGAGATGAAACCCGACCTCGTGCTGCTCGACCTCGGCCTGCCCGATGCCGACGGGCTCGACGTGCTGCGCGAACTTAAGGCCGCGCAGCCCGGCGTGCCCGTGATGATCCTCACCGCGCACGACTCGCTCTCGAACGCCATCGAGGCGATCAAGCTCGGCGCGTTTCATTTTCTCCCGAAGCCGTATGCCATCGAGGAACTGGTGAGCCTGTGCGGGCGGGCGCTGGAGCAGCAGGCGCTGGTGGCGCAGACGGTGAAGCTGGAAAAGGAAAAGGCGCAGCTCCAGCGCAAGCTGAGCGCGGCCGAAGAGCAGCTCGCGCCCGTGGCGATCAGCCGGCAGATGCGCGAGATCGAGCAGCTCATCGCGCGGGTCGCACCCACGCAGGCCAATGTGCTGCTGACCGGCGAGAGCGGCGTGGGCAAGGAGGTTTTCGCCGAGCAACTGCACCGCCGCAGCGCCCAGGCGGGCGCGGCGATGGTGAAGCTGAACTGCGGCGCGTTTCCCGCAAACATGATCGAGGCCGAGCTGTTCGGCTACGCGAAGGGCGCTTTCACCGGCGCGGTCACGGCGTTTCCCGGCATGCTCGCCGAGGCGCATGGCGGCACGCTTTTTCTCGACGAAATCACCGAGCTGCCGGTCGAGCTGCAGACGCGGTTCCTGCGCGTGTTGCAAGATCGCGAATACCGCCCGCTCGGCACCACGAAAAGCCTGCCCGCCACCTTTCGCCTAATCGCCGCGACCAACCGCGCGCCCGCCGCCGCGGTGCAGGACGGGCGGCTGCGGCAGGATTTGTATTTCCGGCTGAAAACTTTCGAGATCGAAATCCCGCCGCTGCGCGAAAGGCGCGAGGATTTGCCGAAGCTCGCCGACACTTTTCTGCGCCGCTGCGCACACCAGCTCGGCAAGCCCGCGCCGCAGCTCGACCCCGAGGCGCTGGAGCTTTTGCGCGCCTACCCGTGGCCGGGCAATGTGCGCGAATTGCAGAACGCCATCGAGCACGCGCTGGTGCTGTGCGACGACCCGGTGCTCGGTCCGCGCCATCTGCCGCGGGAAATCCGCACGCCCGGCCTCGCGCCCGCGGCGGGCGCGGCGGCACCAGTTTCCTTCGTGGATGCGGAGCGGGCCACGCTCGTCGAGGCGCTGCGCCGCGCCGCGGGCAACAAGGCGCAGGCCGCCCGGCTGCTCGGCATCCACCGCACCACGATTTACGCGAAGCTGCAGCAGTTCGGACTATCGCCCTGAGAGACTGCGCGAATTCACAAAGTAAGTGCAACACGGTGTAAATCTCCTGGGGCCGGGCATTTCCGATCCGCTTCAAAACCCAAGCC
>JANXWQ010000068.1 GCA_025351065.1 Chthoniobacter sp.
CGCTGATCCTGACCAACACCACGAACAGCTACTCCGGCACCTTCAATGTCCTCGCCAACCAAATCCTGCTCAGCAAGCCGGCGGCGACCGGCAATACCCTCGGCACTGGCACGGTCAATCTGAACGGCGGCATGCTGCAACTCCGTGACAACGGCACCGGCAGCGGCGGCACACTGGCCTACAACAATAATGTGACCGTGTCGGCGTCCGGCACGATCGACGTGGATCGGGTGAGCGCGAACCTGGGCAACACCTTTCAACTCGGCACGCTCAACCTGGCTGCCGGGCAGACCTTGAACACGACCGGGGCTAACACTTACGTCGTGCGCTTTGGCGGCGCGACGACGCTGAACACGGGCGCGGTTTTCAACCCCACCAACGCGCCCCTTGTGCTGGCCGGTGTGGTGGGCGGCGGGGCCGATCTCACCATGGCGGGCAGCGGCAACCTCCAGCTCAACGCGGCGAACACCTACACCGGCCAGACGAACGTCAACGCCGGCACGCTCACGCTCCTTGGTTCCATCGCCAGCAGCCCCGGCATCCATGTGGCCGCGGGCGCGACGCTGAATGTCACGGCGGCGGCGGGCGGCTTCACGCTCGGCGGCACGCAGACGCTCACCGGCACGGGCAGCGTGACCGGCGCGGCCACCGTCGGCACCGGCGGCAAAATCCAGCCGGGCGACGGCGCGGGCACCGGCACGCTGACGATGGCGGCACTTACTTTCGGCACCGCCGCCGGCCAGACCGGCGCGGTGAACATTACCAACAGCGCGACGCCCGCGCTGCTCAACGTAACCGGCAGCAACGCGCTCGTAGCCAACGGCGGCGCGAACAGCATCTCGATCAACCTCCCCACCAGCGCGCCGGCCGCCGGCACTTACACCCTTATCGACTACGTGGGGGCCATCGGCGGCACGGGCTTCAGCGCCTTTAAGCTCGGCACCGGCCCGAACCGGCTCGTGGCGAATCTCGTGAACAACACGGGTAACACCTCGATCGACCTCAACGTGACCGGCATTGACTTTCCGCTGTGGAAAGGCGCGCTCGGCAGCGAATGGAGCACCGCCACGCTCGCGGCTCCGAAGAACTGGGTGCTGAACTCGAACAACGCGACCGGCACGGATTTTCTGACCAGTGACAATGTTACTTTCAGCGATCTCGCCACGACGACGACGGTGGATGTGAGTGTCGCCGATGTGACTCCGGCGTCGGTGCTGTTTGGCAATGTGACCAAGGACTATGTCATCAGCGGGTCAAAGGCGATTACGGGTGCCGGAGGTTTCACCGTGAATGGCGGCGGCAAAGTAACCGTGAGTAACACGAACAGCTTCACCAGCGCACCCAGCCTGTTAGCCGGCACGGTGAGCGTGGCGGCGGTCGCGAATGGCGGCGTGAACAGCCCGCTCGGCGCAGGCACCGGCGTGGTTTTTGGCGGCGGCACGCTCGAGTTCACCGGCGCGAGCGGCAGCACCGACCGCGCGCTCACGCTCAATGCCGGCGGCGGCACCGTGAAAACCGACACGCCGCTCACGCTCGGCGGCGCGCTCAGCGGCGCAGGCGCACTGACCAAGATTGGCAGCGGTCAGCTCACGCTCACCGGGGCGAATAGCTATGGTGCCACCACCATCTCCGGCGGCACCCTGCAAATCGGCGACGGCGTGGCCGCCAGCAGCCCCGGCACCGGCCCCATCGCCGACAACGCCACTCTCGCCTTCAACACCCCCGCCGCCGGCCTCATCGTTGGCAACCAGATCACCGGCACCGGCGCGCTGACCAAGACCGGCGCGGGCAACACCGTCCTCAACGGCGCCCAGGCCAACACCTTCAGCGGCGACACCACCGTGAGCGGCGGCAACCTGATCCTCTCGAAAACCTCGGGCGTCAACGCCATCGGCGGCAACCTCACCGTCGCCCTCGGCGGCACCGTTTCCTACGGCACCACCGCCGGGCAACTCGCGGATCACCTCCCCGACACCGCCAGCATCACCATCAATGGCGGCACCTTCGGCTCCGGCGCGGGAAACACTCCGGCGGCTCCGACAGCGGGCGTCACCGATACGGTCGGTAGGGTCACGGTCAACAGCGGCTCCTTCATCAGCGGGCGCGGGCCGGGCACTATTCCCGCGCCCTTTGTCGTCACGGGCGCTTTCAAACTCCTCGGCGGCACCGCCCTCGTCTCGCGCGGCGGCGGGCTCACCGCGGACAGCGTGCAAGTCGGCGCGGCCAATCTGGATTTGGACGGCGGCAGCAACACCCCCGGCAACCTCAGCCGGCTCACCACCGGGGTGGGCGGGCTGTCGCTGGCGGGTGGCACGATCAATTTCAACGCCGGCCCGAGCGCCCTCGTTGCCGCTTCCGTCGGCAGCATTGTCACGCTCGGCGGCGACGTGACCTCCACGGGCACGAGCAGCCTGGTGCGGCAAAATCCCACGGTCTCCAGTGCGAGCGTGGACCTCGGCGGCGCGACCCGCACCTTCGCCGTCACCGGCACGCTCACCATCGGCACCGCCGCCGCGCCCATCACCATCACCAACGGCGCGCTGACCAAAACCGGCGCGGGCGTGCTGAACCTCACCGGTCCGCAGACCTACGCCACGCTCCTGACCAGCGGCGGCGTGACCAATCTCCGCGGCGCCCTCGGCACCGGCACCTCCACGCTCAACGCCAACGCGGCGACGAATATTTTCACCAGCCAGACCCTCGCCGCGCTGAGCATCGGCGCGGGCGCGGTCGTGACTTTCGGCGACGGACTGCCGCTCGTCGGAGGGCCGGAAAAATTCGGTGTGTCGGCCGTGCCCGAGCCCGGCGCGCTCGGCCTGCTGCTCCTCGGCGGGCTCAGCGTGCTCGGCCGGCGGCGGACTTGGAGACGGTGAACTAGGCGGTCACGGCGTCGCGCGGTGAACGCGGCGGTCTTCCGCGATTGCCAAGCGCGCGGCGACGGCGGCATGCTGCGCGTCCGCTTTATGAAAAAACTCCTCCCGCTCGCCGCCGCCATAGCCCTTGTCCTCGCCGCGCCGGTGCTGCGCGCGGAGACGGAGACGCCGCTGACCGAAGACTCGAAGGCGCACGACGGCGTGCCGAAGGGTGAGCTGATCAAGTTCCAGATCGAGGGCTCGAAGATTTTCCCCGGCACGGTGCGCGAGGTGACGGTGTATGTGCCGCGGCAGTACGACCCGGCGAAACCGGCGTGCGTGTATGTGAATCAGGACGGGGTGCAGTGGAATGCGCCAGTGGTTTTCGACAACCTCATTGCGAAGAGCGAAATGCCGGTGACGGTCGGCGTGTTTGTCATGCACGGGCGGGTGAAAGCGGCGGACGGCGAGAAGGCGCTGGATCGGTTCAACCGCTCGCTGGAGTACGACGGTCTCGGGCCGGATTACGCGCGCTTTGTCCTCGAAGAACTGCTGCCCGCGGTGGAGCAAAAAACGACGGGCGACGGGCGCAAAATCGTGCTCAGCACGAGCGGCAATGACCGCGGGATCGGCGGCTCGTCGAGCGGCGCGATCTGCGCGCTGAATGCGGCGTGGGAGCGGCCGGAGGCGTTCACGCGCGTGTTCTCGTCGGTGGGGACTTTCGTGAGCCTGCGGGGCGCGGATCGGCTGGCCGGGTTGATCCGCAAGTATGAGCCGCGGGCGCTGCGGGTCTTTCAATGCGACGGTTCGAATGACTTGAACATCTACGGCGGCGACTGGTGGGAGGCCAATCAGATGATGGATCGCGCGCTCACTTTCGCCGGCTACGAGCACCAGAGCGTGTGGGGCGACGGCGGACACAACGGCAAGCAGGGGACGATGCTGTTTCCCGACGCGATGCGCTTTTTGTGGAAAGGATGGCCCGAGCCGGTGAAGGCGGGCAAAAGCAAAAACGCGATGCTCAACGACGTGCTCATTCCCGGCGAGGAATGGCAGCTCGTGTGGGAAGGCGGAAAGTTCACCGAGGGGCCGTGCGCCAATGCGGCGGGCGAGGTTTTCTTCAACGACATCCCGAACGCGAAGACCTACAAGATCGCGCTCGATGGGAAGGTGACGGAGTTCATCGCCGACTCGAAAAAGGCGAACGGGCAGGCGGTCGCGCCGGACGGGCGCATCTACACGGTCGTGGATTCCGAGGCGAAGATCGTGGCGTATGATGCGGAGGGAAAAGGCACGGTCATCGCGGAAGGCATCCGCGGCAATGACCTCGTGGTTTTGCAAAACGGGAACACCTACGTCAGCGAGCCCGCGCCGCAGGGCGGCAAGTCGAGCAACGTGGTGCTCATCCGCGCGAACGGCGAAAAGGAGGTCGTGGATACCGGGCTGAAATTTGCCAACGGCGTGACCGCGAGCCCTGATCAGACGCTGCTCTACGTCTGCGATTCGCGCAGCCACTGGGTCTATAGCTACCAAATCCAGGCCGACGGAAAGCTGGCCTACAAACAGCGTTACTTCTGGCTCCACGAGCCGGACACTGCCGATGACTCCGGCGCGGACGGCATGCGGGTGGATCGCGACGGCCGGCTCTACGTGGCCACGCGCCTCGGCCTGCAAGTGTGCGACCAGGCGGGCCGCGTGAATTGCATCCTGCCGACGCCGAATCGCAACGTGTCGAACCTCACGTTCGGCGGCGCGGAGTTCGACACGATCTACGCGACGTGCGGCGACAAGGTCTATAAGCGCAAGGTGAAGCCGAAAGGCGCGAACGCTTTCGCCGACCCCATCAAGCCGAAAGCGCCCGGCTTGTAATCCGCGCGGCGTCCGCCGTGCGTAACGAATATCGTGCGCGCGGCGTCTGGCTGCGCGACGATCCCGTTTTCCAAAAAAAATCATGCGACTTCCCTGGCTCAAACTTCTCGGCGTCCTCGCTGTCATCTGGCTCATCGCGGGTACGGTGATCTTTTTTGCGCGCAGCGCGAAGGTCACGCCCGAGTCGCTGGTGGCCTACGCGGACACGCATCCCATCGACGGAAAGCCGGCGGCGGAGCGCGCGAAGGTCATCGAAAAACTCGCGGGGCAGATGAACGAACTCGCCTACGAAGACCGGCGCGGCGTCCGCATGAGCAAAGGGCTGGACGGCTTTTTCAAGGCGCTCACGCCCGAGGAGCAGACGCGCTTTCTCGACCTCACGCTGCCCACCGGCTTCAAGCAGATGATGGACGCGCTGAACAAAATGACGCCCGAGAAGCGGCAGCAGTTTGTGGAGAAGGCGCTGACCGACATGAAGAAGCACGAAGGCGACCGCCCGCCCGATGCGGAACTCGATGGGAACGCGAAGAAGATCATTGATCAGGGCTTCAAGACGTTTTACAGCGACGCCAGCGCCGATGTGAAAATGGATGTCGCGCCGCTGATCGAGCAGTTGCAGAAAAATCTCCAGGGCGTCCGATGAAACCCGCGAGCCGCCGCGCCTTCACGCTCATCGAACTGCTCGTCGTCATTGCCGTCATCGCCATCATTGCGGCGCTGGCCTTTCCCGCATATCAGCGCGTGGTCGAGAGCGGACGGGCGACGGCTTGCACGTCGAATCTGCGGCAGCTCGGCGCGGCTCTGTCCGCGTATCTCGGCGAGAATAACAACACCATGCCCGTGCTCAAAACCGCGCGCGCCGCTTTGACCGACGACGTGCCGGTGATCGACAACACGCTCGACAAATACTTGTCGGCGAAGGGCGTCTTTGCCTGCCCGGCGGACAAGTCGGGCTTCGCCGCGAAGACCGGCACGAGCTACCTCTGGAACAACACGCTCAACGGCCAGGCGCTCGCCGCGCTGAATTTTCTCGGCCTCGTCGCCGACCTCAGCCACATCCCGATCATGTCGGACAAGGAAGGCTTTCACCCCTACCTCGCCGACAAAGTGAACATCCTCTACGCCGACGGCCACGCGACGAAGGACGTGAAATTTTTCACCAATGATGAGCCCAAGAAATGACCGGTGAGCAGGCCGCGCCGATGATCGCACTGCGGGATTTGAAAAAGGCGTGGGGCGGAAAACCGGCGCTGCACGGGCTTTCGCTGGAGGTGCGGCGGGGCGAGGTCTTCGGCCTGCTCGGGCACAACGGCGCGGGCAAAAGCACGACGCTCGGCATCCTGCTCGGACAGGTTTTTCCCGATGCGGGCGAGGCGCTCATCGACGGCGTCTCCGTGCAGCGCGAGCGCGCGCGGGCGCTCGGAAAAACGGGCGCGATTTTTGAAGCGCCGCGCTTTTACGACTACCTCAGCGGGTGGCGGAATCTGGAGATTTACACCAGCTACTCGGCAAAGATTCCGCGCGCGCAGATCGAGGAGGCCGTCGAGATCGTGGGGTTGACCGGGCGCATCCGGGACAAGGTGGGGACTTACTCGCAGGGCATGCGACAGCGGCTCGGGCTCGCTCAGGCGCTGCTGCCGGCGAACGAGGTCATCCTGCTCGACGAGCCCACGAACGGGCTCGATCCCGAGGGCATCCACGAGATGCGTCTGCTGATCAAAAAGCTGAACCGCGAGCGCGGGCTGACCGTGGTCTTTTGCTCCCACCTGCTCGTCGAGGTGGAGCAGCTTTGCGATCACGTCGTCATCCTGAATCAAGGCCGCAAAATCTTTGACGGTCGCTGGGCGGACCTTGCGACCGACAAGCGCCAGGTGCGCTTTGAAGTCGATGACTGGCCGCGCGCCGCGGCGCTGCTGGGCACTTGCACGGGCGTGAGCGTGGTCGAGCCCGGCGTCATCGCGCTGGAGGAGAAATGCGCGACCGCCGACCTCGTGGCGCGGCTCGTGGGCGGCGGCGTGCGCGTGAGCGCCGTCGAGCCGCAGCGGCGCAACCTCGAGCAAATCTACCTCGCCCTGACCCACCCCGGCGCAGCCTCCGACCCGCAAGCATGAGCCTCTTTCTCTACCAACTCCGCGGCGAACTCTGGAAGCTCTTCGCCCGCAAGCGCACCTACATCGGCTTCGGCGCGTTCCTCGGGCTGGAGCTAGCTATTCTGCTTCTTTTCCAACTTCCAAAGGTGCAGCGCTCGTGGCGCGGACTTATCGAGCAGGCGGGTTACGAATTCGAGGGTTACTTCTCGGGTGTCACTCTCGCCTTTCAGGTGCTGTTCTGGACGGTCTTCCTCCTTGGCGGGTTGTATATCGCGCTGGTCGGCGGTGACATCGTCTCAAAG
>JANXWQ010000083.1 GCA_025351065.1 Chthoniobacter sp.
TCGACCATCGCCCGCACCTCGGCGAAACGGGAATTCTGATTCCACCCGCCGCCCTGGTTGAAATAGGCGAAGGCGAAAAAAGTCGCGATGAAGATGGCGAGTTCGAGACGTTGGACGCGGGGCATGGGCGGGGAGGACTAAAGACGAAGGCCGACGGAATGACCAAGCCTGAATGACGGGGCGCGGACGCTGAGAACTCTCAACTCTCAACTTTCAACGCTCAACTCTCCCCGCGCTCGGGCAGAGCGCGCGCAATTCGCAGCCGGCACAATCGGGCTTCCGGGCGGTGCAGCGGCGGCGGCCGTGCCAGATGAGCCAGTGGGAAAAAAGCGTCCACTGCGCGCGGGGGATGAGCTTCATCAGGACGCGCTCGATTTTTTCGGGCGTGGTCTGCTTCGTCAGCCCGAGGCGTGCGCTGAGGCGCGTGACGTGGGTGTCCACGACGACGCCGGTGTTGATGCCAAACGCATTGCCGAGCACCACGTTCGCCGTTTTGCGCCCCACGCCGGCGAGCGCGGTGAGCGCGGCCATGTCGCGCGGGACTGCGCCGCCGTGGCGCTCGGTGAGCGCGGCGCAGCAGGCGCGGATGTTTTTCGCCTTGGCGCGGAAGAAGCCCGTCGCGTGGATCAAGTCCTCAAGCTGCTCGGCGGGCAGCGCCACATAGTCGGCGGCGGTGCGGCAGGTGCGGAAAAGCGCGGGCGTGACGAGGTTCACGCGCACGTCGGTGCATTGCGCGGAGAGGATGGTGGCGATGAGCAGTTCGAGCGGGCTCGTGTAGGCCAGCTCGCAGTGCGCGGCCGGATACGTGCGCGCGAGCAGCGCGGTGACGGCGGCGGCGCGCTCGGGGCGCGTCACTTTTTCTTCGCCGCCGGGGTGGCGGTGGGCGGGCCGAGCTTTTGGAGTTTCTCCTTGGCCTTCGGCGCAAACTCGGAGTCAGGATACTTTTCCACGAGATCCTGGTAGGCCTTGATCGCCACCTGTTTCTGCTTCACCTGAAACTCCTTTTTTTTCCCCGCCATGAGTTCGGCCTGGGTTTTCTTTTCTTCGCACGCGGCCCCGCCGAGGCAGAGCGCGGCGGCGAGCAGGAGCAGGGCGGATCGTTTCAGCATGGGAGAAAAAATGGGCGCGGGCTATTTCTTCGCGGGCGTGGCCTTAGGTTTGACGACGGGCTTCGGTGCGGGCGTGGGCATGGGAATTTCGCCAGTGGCCTGGCGTTCGAGAAGCTGGCCGCCGAGCCACAGTCCTTCGGCTGCGATGGGTTTGATCGCGCTGTAATAGACCGAGATTTTCACGTAGTTGTCGATGGCCTCGGCAAAGCGCCGGTTGGCCTCGTGGATTTTGCCGAGCAGCAGCATGGATTTGGCGCGCAGTTCGGCGGTGGCCTTCGGTGCCTTGATGACTGCGAGCAGCCGCGTCACCGCGTCCTCGTCCTGCTTTTTTTCATGCAGGTCGAGCGCGATCCCATAGTTGACCTCCAGCATTTTCGGCGACCACGCATAGAGCTTTTCCAGTTCGGAAAACTTCGCCCCGCCGCCCGCCTTGTCGCCTTTCTCCTGCATCGCCTTGCCCTCGCCAGCGAGCGCGATGGCCTGCGCCTCCTGCACGTCGCGCGAGCCGCCGCCGGCCGGCAGCGGATAATCCTTCGCGAGTTTTTGATACACCGCGATGGCCTCGTCGTATTTTTTCCCATCGATGAGCGCGAGCCCGTAGAGGTCGAGGTCCTCGGGCGCAAACTTGAGGTCGGGCTTGTAGGCCGTGGCCATTTGCTGCACGGCCTTGGCCTTGTCCTTTTCAAAAGTGTAGGCGGCGAGCGTGAAAATGATCTTCGCCTTGGTGCCGGGGTTGCCGCCGAATTTCGCTGCGAGATCCCCGAAGTATTTTTCCACCTCGGCCTCGGTCTTCAGCTTCACCGTGAGTTGCAGCCGCTGCACTTCGAGCAGGATTTGCAGCGCCTGCGCCACCTCGGGACTGTCGGGAAAATCCGTGAGCACGCGCTCGGCGGCGGCGGTGCTTTTTTCCACGCCCTTGCGCCACTCCACGCGCTTCGCCTCCTCGATGGCGAGATACGGCCCCTGCGCGTCGGTGTGCTTTTTCCACAGCGTGCTGGCCTTGTGCAGCGCCTTGGCGGCGTTGGGGTCTCTGGCGTGCTTTCCCACAAACTCATCGTAGGTCGCGATGGCTTCGGCGTCCCGGCCCTGGCTGGTGTGGATTTGCGCGATGAAATCGTAGGCCTGAAAGACCGAAGGATCGTTCGCGTAGCCCTTGATGAACTCGCGCATGACCGCCATGCACTCGTCGAGTTTCTGGCTGGCGTTCAGGATTTTCGCCCGCTCGAAAAACGCGAACGGCGCGGGTGCGCTCGTCGGAAATTTCGCCGCCAGGTCTTTGAAAGTCGCGAGCGCCGCGTCTTTCTGGCCGGTCACATTCTGCGCGCCGCCGAGGGCGAAAATCGCCGGCGGCACCAGGTCGCTTTTTGGAAATTTGACGACGAACGACTGCAGCTCGCCCACCGCCGCCTTGGCATCCGACCCGCTCAGGAGCTGGCCCACCTGGAAGTGCGACTGCTCGGCCTGCGGCGTGCCGGGGTAGGTGTCGCGCACTTTTTTATAGGCCGCCACCGCGTCCGCCGTCTTGCCCGTCTCGGCGAAAATGGACGCGCGGTAAAACTCCGCATCCACCGCGAGCTCCTTCGCCGGCTTTTTCGCCAGCGTTTCGTCGAGCACCTTCAGCGCCTCGTCGTAACGCTTGAGCTGGATCATCGCCTGCGCCTGCATCAGCACGGCGGTCGCGGCGACTTTCGTGTTGGGAAAAAGCGTGGCGGCTTCGGTGAAATACTTTGTCGCCTTGTCCGGGTCTTTCAGCTTCGGGTCGGGCTGGAGATACATCGCGCCCATGAGCAGCGGCAGGTCCTGCCCCAGCGGGTCCGTTTTGTAGGCGGCTTGAAAGGCGTTGTATTTCTCCTCCGCCTTGGCCGCGAGATGCTGCGCCGCGTAACGCCGCGCGATGTAGTAGAGCACCAGCTTTTACTGCTCTGGGTCGGTCGCCAGCGCATGTTGCTCGATGAAATTCATCACCATGCGCGACTCGTCGGACTTGCCGAGCTGCGAGAAAATCTGCCCGCACTTGATCTTCGCCGTCACCGTGTCGTCGCCGCGGTCCTTGAAGCCGGCGAGCTTCTCCCGCTCCTTCTCGACCACGCGCTTGTACTTTTGAAAAAGCGGCGGGTTCGCCGCGGACTCGCCCATCAGCTTGATGAAGGCGTCGATCCGCTGCTGCTGCGCCTGGAGCACGTATTCCTTCGTCTGTACTGAGCGGTAAGCGTCGAGCGCACGGTTCATCACCGTGAGCTGCTTCGCCGGGTCGGCGATGAAACCGCCGCGCGCCAGCAGCAGCTCGCCGACCTGAAACTGCGCGTCATTCGCCAGCGCGAGATTCTGCCGTTTCGTGATGATGTCGCGCAGCAGCCTCTCCGCCTCGTCATACTGCGCGTCAGCGGCCTTGTTCTCGCCGGTCGCGGCCTGCATCGCCACATTGGCGATGGTGCCGATGGTCAGCGCGAGCAGGTACTGCGAGTCCTGCACCGTGGGGCTGGCCGCGAATTTCTGCATGCTCGCGCGCAGCACCGTGGCCGCGGCGTCGTATTTCGCGAGTTGGTAGAGCGCGAGCGCCTTGCCGTAGTTCGCCGATTCCACCTCCTCGCTGGCGGGATATTTCGCGAGGTACACGTCGAACTGCTTCACCGCCTCCTCCAGCGCCGCGGTCCGGTTCGGGTCGTTCGCCGGCAGCTTGCCCGCCTTGGCCGCGAGCACCTGCGGGGTGAGGCTCAGGGCGAGTTCCACGTACTCAGGCGCGGCCTTTTTGTCGTCGAGCACCTTTTTGAAAGCCGCCACCGCCGCGTCGTAATTGCCGCCGTTGTAATGCGCGTAGCCCGCCTTGAAATTCGCCTCCGGCACCTGCACCGACGCCGGATATTTTTTCACCATGTCCTCAAACATCGTCGCCGCATCGCCGTGCTTCCCCTCCGCCGCGAGCTGGTCGGCCTTCTGAATCATCTGCGCATCCAGCCCCGCCGGCGCGGCCGGAGCCTGCGCCTGCACGGACGTGCCCCCCAGCAGCGCGCTGGCAGAGCAGACGAGAGCGGCGACGGGAAAGCGGCGGTCGGAAAGCATAGGGAGGATTTTTTGACGAAGGCGCGGGAACATAGCCAGCCGGTTTTCCCCTGACCACCCATTTTCTTTTTCGGCAAAAAAGCCGCGCCCCTCCGCACTCATTGACTCATGCATTCATTCACTCATTTTCCCCATCAATGATCGCCGTCACCTTTGCCCTTCCGCAGGAAAGCCAGGACTTCCGCCACGCGCTGCGCCACGCCAGCGCGGCCGGCGAGGGACGTTTCCTGCTCGGCAACCTCGGCCCGGAAGAAGTGCTCCTCGGCCACACCGGCGTCGGCCCCGCCGCGGCGGCGGAAAATGCGGCGGCGCTCCTCGCCTTCGCCCGCCCGCGGATGCTCATCAGCACAGGCTTCGCGGGCGGGCTCGATCCGCGCCTCGCGACTGGCGACCTGCTGCTCGCCGAGAATTTTTCCGACCCCGCGCTGCTCGCGCAAAGCCGCGCGCTGGCTGGTGATCGTGCCTTCTTCGGCGCGCTCACCAGCCAGCCGCGCCCCGCCGAAGGCGTGGCCGAAAAAGCCGCGCTCCACCGCGCCACCGGTGCGCTCGGCGTGGACATGGAAACCGCATCCGTCGCCGCGGCCTGCGCGCGCGCCGGCGTGCCGCTGCTCGCCGTCCGCGCCATCAGCGACCCCGCGCGCGAGCGGCTGCCCGTGCCCTTCGCTGAATGGTTCGACCTCACCGCCCAGCGCCCGCGCCCGTTCGCTCTCGTGCGCTACCTCGCCCATCATCCCGCGCACCTCGGCCCGTTCGTCCGCTTCGTCCGCGGCCTCACGCCCGCCCGCCACGCCTTCACCCGCTTCGTGTGCGACTTCATCGGAAAATCATAACGCCTCCCGGAACTGCATTAGAGCCCCGGATGAACACGGATTTTCACGGATGGTTTTTCTGCATCCGTGTTTCATCCGTGTTTCATCCGTGTTCATCCGTGGTTCCAAAATAACCGCCGTGAGCCGCCCCGTCTTTTAGACAAATCCCCTGCCCGCCCGCGTCTTTTCCGCAACCGGCATGCCCTCCGACCTCCGCCAGCTCTACGACGACCACGCACCCGCGATCTTCGCCTTTCTGCTGAACGTCACCCGCAGCGAGGCCGACACGCGCGACGCGCTGCAGGAGCTTTTTCTGAAACTCGCCACCCGCCCCGCGCTGCTCGACGGCGTGCTCGCCCCGCGCGCCTTTCCGCTGCGGCTCGCGCACCGCCTGGCCATCGACGCGCACCGCCGCCGCATCAGCCGCGCGCACGCCGTCGAGCGTGCCGCCGCCGAGCCGCCCGCGCAGAGCGCCGCGGCCTGCGAGGACTTCCGCGACGGCCTGCGCCTCGCCAGAGCCACGCGCGAAGACCCTCCGGTCATCTCCGGCCTCGTCCGCATCGCCATCGCCACGATGATGGAAAATGCCGTCTGGGACGGCCTCGCTGGCCACCAGTGGGCCGGGCCCGAGCTGCGCAAAATCGAGGCCGACCTGGCGCCGTTCGACTGGCTGACGGACTATCTTTTCGTCACCGGCAGCGAGCGCGGCGCAGGCAACGACCTGACGAAAATGGTCATTGAAGATCCGCGCGCGCTCGCCGCCATCATGGGCCTGAACGGTGCCGGACGACAGCCGATGCGCGACTTCGGTTTCTCGCTCTACCCTGCCGGCTGGTTCTATCAAAGCATGGTTCGCGAAAATCATTACTTCGATGAAATGTCCGCGCGGATCGATGCTGGCCAGCGGCGTTACTTTGGCGAACGCCCGGTGCCTTCGTCGGTCGAGGCGGCGTTACACGCAGCCGCGAGGAGGGTGAGGCCAGAGAGAGCAATGAGAG
>JANXWQ010000090.1 GCA_025351065.1 Chthoniobacter sp.
CCGGCGGTTCGATAACGTAGGGCGCTGGATCGGACCACCGGGGTCCCTCGACTGCGTTCCGTCCCGCCTGCGCCCGCACGGAACTCCGCTCGGGATGACATGCATTGGAGTTTTGTTTCACCCTCGCAGCTCATATCGACATCCAAACGAATAGTTGCCCTTCAAAGTTGAGCCTAGGTGTTGCGGTATTTAGAGATGAGTTCATCGCGCGTGAGTTGGAAGCGGCGGAATAAAGCTCGTGCGACGTCGGTGCGCACCGTCTGTGGGTTGGTAGTTAGCTGTATTATCTGGGAGGTGTGGCGGACAACGGCTGACAGTTCGTCGTAAGGAACATCGAAAAAGATGAACGGTGACTCGGAGTCGCGGTAAGCATGACGGAAGCGGAGGTCGGCATCGCCGACGAGAATAAGACCATCAAATTTTTTGGCGCGGTCGAAGCCGAGAATGTGTGCCCAAGTCCAGCGCTTCGCTGTACTGGTTTTGACGGCAAGGTTGAGGTTGGAATACTTGACTTCGAGGCGGATACGTTTGGAGCGGGTCAAAACGTCGTAACGCTCGTTGACCGGCGTGGTGGTGCCGCCGATAAGATCGGCGACAACCTCCTCGCCACGGATGCCGTCGCGCATCCAAGGGGCGCGGTCGAAGAAAGTGACTTTTGCCCGGAGAGTCTCGTTCTCGCGCTCAAGTTCGGCTACGCGTCGCCGAAGGAATGGAATCTCGTCAGTCACGGGACAGGCTTGCAGCGCCTAACATGTTACTAAGCCACGCTTGGCAGCCGCGATCTTACCCCGGAATTTCCCTTAGCATCTGCGCGTTAGTCGGGAACTTTTTCGTAAAGAATAACAGGCGCTCGATGGCTTCCACGGGCTTGTGCCCGGCGAGGCCGCGGCGGATGACGTTGATCTTGTGCAGGTCGTCGGCAGGGATGAGCAGCTCGTCGCGGCGGGTGCCGGACTGGAAGATGTCGATGGCCGGGTAGATGCGCATGTCGCTGATCTTGCGGTCGAGGACGAGCTCCATGTTGCCTGTGCCTTTGAACTCCTGGAAAATAACCTCATCCATGCGGCTGTTGGTCTCGATGAGCGCGGTGGCGATGATGGTGAGCGAGCCGGCTTCCTCGGTGTTGCGCGCGGCGGCGAAGATTTTGCGCGGGATTTCCAGCGCCCGCGAATCGAGGCCGCCGGACATGGTGCGTCCGCCGGTCATGGCGTTGTTAAAGGCGCGGCCGACGCGGGTGATGGAGTCGAGCAGGATGAAGACGTCCTTGCCGGATTCGACGAGGCGTTTGGCCCGCTCCATGGCGAGCTGGGAGATGCGGGTGTGGCTTTTCACGTCGCTGTCATTGGAGCTGGCCATGATCTCGGCGCTGGGGCAACTGCGGGTGATGTCGGTGACTTCCTCGGGGCGCTCATCGACGAGCAAAATGATGAGCTGGATCTCGGGATGGTTTTTCACCACGGCGTCGGCGATGTGCTGGAGCAGGGTGGTTTTGCCGGTGCGCGGCGGGGCGACGATGAGGCCGCGGGTGCCTTTGCCGATGGGGCACATCATGTCGATGATGCGCGTGGTGTAGCGGTCGGGCACGGTTTCGAGGCGGATTTTTTCGAGCGGGCTGACGACGGTGAGCTCGTCGAAAGTGGGGAGCGTGGCGGCCTTTTCGGAAGGGTCGCCATTGATCTCGCTGATGCGGAAAAGCTGGGCGCCGCGGTTGCCGCGCCGGGTCTGACCTTTGACCCACTGGCCATCGCGCAGATTGTAGCTGCGGCACAGCTCGGGAGTGACGAAAACGTCGCTCGGGTTCTGGACGAAGCCGCGCTTGGCGTCGCGCAGGAAGCCAAAGCCTTTGCCGGAAACTTCCACGAGTCCTTCGGCGTCGGCGATTTCCTCATCGCGCGGCGGGAGTTCGAGGCGTCCGCCGGTGTGCTCCATGCGCGGAGCCTGGTCAGCGGGCATGGCCACGGGTACGGGCGCGTCGGGATTGCCGGAGGCGCGGGCCTGCTCCTGCATCTGCCGGGCGACATAGAGCGGGATGTAAACAGGGCGCTGTTTCACGACGGGCGCGGTGGGGGCTTCGGCTGGTGCTGGCGCAGCGGCGGCGGGAGCGGGCGCAGGCGCGGCGGCGCGGGAAGGGCTCCATTCGTCGGTGCTTGCGGGTGCGGCGGGCGCGGGAGTTGGCGCGGGCTGGACGGCGGCGGGTGCGGGCGCTTCCGGCGCGGCGGGCTCGGCTTGCGCGGCGGGTGCGGCCTTCTTTTTGACGGCGGCCTTTTTCACCGCGGGCTTTTTGGCCGCAGGCTTCTCCTCGGGCGCGGCGGGCTCGGCCGCAGCTGCGGCGGCGGCTTTGGTGGTGCGCTTTTTGGCGGGTTTCTTCGGGGCGGTGGCCTGCTCGGTGAGCAACGGTTGGTCGGCTGGTTCGATCATAGGAAAATGGATGGGTTGAGGATGGAGCGACGCTGCGGGAGAGCCGCGGGTGCTTGGGGATTTTTTGGAAAATGGGCCGGTCGGGCGTCAGGTTCCGGGGAGGATTAGGGTACGGATGGGCCGGGTGAAAACGGGCCTCGTTGCAGGTCGAGGAAACCTTTGGGCTGTCGGTCGTGAGACCACGGGCTGTGATCCGCCAAGGATCAGGATTGGTTTTGGGTATGATACGGAAAGGCGCTTGGCTGCTTGGTTGCGAGGAAGCGGTCTGCCGAGAGGTCAGACCAACCGAGGGCGCTAACTGATACGGCGGAGATTGCGCGAGGCGCTGGGCGGCGTCAACGGATTTTTTTGTACGGCGCAGCGCTGTGCGGGCTTGGCTTTCCCGCGCCGCCGCCGCCAAGGTGCCTCGCGCCGCCATGACCCGCTCCTCGAAAACCGCCCTCGCCTTCGCCCTCGCCGTCGCCGGCGCTGGCGGTGTTTTTTTTGCCATGAAAAAAGAGCGCGCCGCGCCGCCCGCGGAAGTGCGCGCGTGGCAGGCGCGCCTGATCGCGGGGCTCGCGTTTGAAGCGCCGGGTGATTTTCAAAACACGCCGCTCAATCTCGGTGACGCGCAGGAGTTCGTCGAAAGCAGTGAGCTGCAGATGGCCAAGGTCGCGGGCCTCGAGATCGACGTGCTGCGGACAGTTTCCAAAACCGGCGTCGAGCTGAGCTTTGACGCCGCGGTGAATGGCGCGGTCGCGGGCTTCGCGCACAGCGACGGCGTCCGCAATGTGCAGCACACCGCCACGGAGCAGACCGTTTCGGGCAAGGCGGCGCGGCGGCTTGCCATCACCGCCGAACGCTGGCGCAAGGCTCTGCGCTGCGAGGCGATTCTGATCGTCGATGGGCAGGCGTACTATCAGGTGCAGGCGATCTTTGACCCCGCCAGCCCGCACGCGCCGG
>JANXWQ010000097.1 GCA_025351065.1 Chthoniobacter sp.
CGTGCTGGCCCGCGCCCTGGCCCGCAAATTCGACGCGGAGCGTGCCGGCAGAGGTCTGGGTGTAGTTGCCGCTCACGGTCAAAGTCGCGACCGAGTGGCCGGGGCTGACCGTGCCGCCGTTGACGACGTTGCCACCGATCACGCCGACGCCGGTGAGGGTGCCGAACGCGTTGACGAAGGTATTGGCGCTGGCAATCCGGCCATCCACCTGGAGCGCACCGCCGCCGATGGTGGTGGTGCCCGTGTAGGTGTTAATGCCGGTGAGGATCTGCGTCGCGCTGCCGACCTTGACGAGCGAGACCGTGCCCGCGCCGTTCACGATGATGCCGCCAAAGTTGCCGTTGGTGTTGGTATTGCCCACCGTCAGCGAGGCCGCCGCCGCCGCGCTGTTAGTCACCAGACCGGTGGCGACCCCGCCACTGTTCAGCGCGCCGATGGTGTTGGCCCGGCCGTTCAAGTCGAGCACGCCTCCGGCTCCCAGGCTGAAGTTCGAGTTCGGGCTCAGGGCCGTGTTCGAGGCCGCCTTGAGGGTGGCAGCCGGGAGGGTGGCAGCCGTGACGATCGTGGGCCCGGTGTAGGTGTTCACACCCGAGAGGGTCTGCGTGCCACCGAGAACTTGGAAGCTACCGGCACTGATGATGTTGCCCGCATAGGTGGTGCTGCCGGCAAGAATTTGCAGGTTCCCCCCGTTCAGCGTGACCTGGCCGCCAGCCCCAGCGAGCGTGGCGATGGCCTCGAAGTTTCCATTCAAGTCAAACGTGCCCGCATCCACCGTCACCGTCGCGGCGTTATTGATCTCGGAGCCCTGCGCCAGCCGCACCGTCCCGGTGCCGTTGATGAGCAAGCCTCCCGTGCCGATGGCCGCGTTAAAACCGCTGTCGTTCAGGAGCAGCGTTCCGGCGCTCACCGTGGTCAGACCCGTATAGGGATTGGAGGCCGTGTACTGCAGCACGCCGCCGCCGAGTTTGGTGACGCCGCCGTTGGAAATCGGGCCGGCCAACGTAAGGTCAATGGCCCCCGCACCCACGTTCACCGTGAAGGTCTGGGTCGCGGCATTCAGATCGACTTTGGTGTTGATTGTCGCCGCATTGCCCAGCGCATCGGAGGTGGCCACGACACTCGCGCCGCCACCCGCCTTGAGCAGCAAAGTTCCGCCCGCCGCGTCGATGGTGCCGCCCGTCATGGTCACCGTATTCGAGACAAAGAGCGGGCTGCCTGCGGCCACTCCGCTGACATGGCCGCTATTGACCGTGAGGTTGGTAACGGTCTCAGCCAGGCTGTTCAGATTGAAGTTGCCGTCGCTTTGCACCGTAACGGAGGACGCGTTGTTAATCTGATTGGCGGCCAGCAGTCGCACCTCGGCGCTGTTGGCCAGGCCCGTGCCGTCGCCGACAAAGAGGTTTCCAGCAATCGCATTCGTGCCGGCAGTCTTGTTCAGTTCCAGCAAGCCGTTATTCAGCGTCGTCAGGCCGGAATAGGTATTCGCCACCGCCCCGGAGAAGATGAAGTGGCTGTTCGCCCCGTCGAGCACCAGACTGGCCGCGCCGCCGGTTTGCACGATGGGCCCCGACACGTTAAAGACCGGGCCGGCGACCGCGCCGTTGGTCTGGGTAATGGTCGCGGTAGGCAGCGCCGCCGCGTCCAAAGTCACCGTGCCAGACATCGTGAGCGTGCTGGTGGGGGCGACAAAGAAGCTGTCCCGCACCGTGGTGGCATTGGCGATGGTTACGCCGGCCACGCCGCTCGCCAGCGTGCGCGTGCCCACGCCCGGATTGCCCGGATTGCTGATGAGGAAAGTGCCGGTGCTCAGCGCGCCGGTCAGGTTCACCGTGAGGATGCCGTTGGCCAGTTGCGTGCCCGCGCCGCCCGCGCCCGCGGTGTAGGTATTGGCCCCCGCCGGGGTCAGCGTCAGGTTGCCCGCGACGGCGGCATTGCCGATCAGGATTGCGCCAAAGCCGGGCTGGCCGACGCCGGAGATGGTGCCGGTGATCGTCGTGACGCCCGCGCCGGTGATGAGCAACTGTTTCCCGTTCAAAGCCACGTTGGAAGTCACCAGCAGGTTGCTCGTGTTGGCGGCCCACGTTTGGTTCGTGCCCAGGGTCACGCCGGTGCCGCCAAAGGAAATGGTCTGGCCCACGCCGCCGACGCCTGAGTTATTCGTAAGGCCGATCGTGAGAGTGATGGCAGTGCCGTTGAGGATGAACTTCTGAGTCGGGCCCGCAAACAGGATGCTGTTGGCCGTGGTGACCGGGCCGTTCGTCGCGGTGCGGGTGCCGAGGAAAGCGCCGAGGTTGCTAAACTCGAGGTCATCGCCCACCGCGGCCGGAGCCCCGGCGGGGGTCCAGTTGGCGCCGGAGGACCACAGGCCGTCGGCTGCGCCATCGTTCCAGGCCTTGGCCGCGGCGTAGGTGGCGGCGGGCACGGCGCAAAGCGCGAGGAGCGCGACGGCGGAGGTGGCGAGGATGTTTTTGGTTGGGCGGGTGTTTTTCATGGTGAACGGCGGGTGGATTAAGCGGTGGTTGTGGTTGGGGACTGGCAGGGTGGTGTCGTTAGCCCAAAGACGGAACGATGTGCTTTTCAGACTCCTTGCGGCGCGCACCTTTTCAAACCTCCCGCCTGCGGTCAACGCCAATTCCACCGCAAAACGAACTTTTTCCGCCGCGGCTTTTTTGCCGGAGGAAAAACCGCCGCCCCGGCATTTTGCCGCAGCGTGTCCGGCACCGTGGACGGCGGCAGCAAGCTGCCGCAGTCCATGTCAGCACCGCCGCGTGCGAACGCACAAAGGCCCGCCGGCTTTTTGGAAAAGCCGGCGGGCCTGGCAGATTTTCGCTGCGCTGAGGTGCGGCGTTAGAAGCTCATGCGCACGCCGCCGGAGACGTTGTGCGAGTCGTAGTTGGTGCGGCCGATTTCGCCATCGTAATACACGTAGGTGGACGTGCGCTCGTTCCAGATCACGGCTACGCCGGCGCCCACCAGCAGGCTCTCGCGGCCCGTCTCCGCACCATGCACGGTGAAGACATTGCCCGCGCCGTTGGCGAAGCGGGAGTCGATGGCGAACTCCGTGCCGTCGAACTCATGCTGCCACGCGGCGCGCAGTTCCGGCCGCACGGTGACGCCGCCGACCTGCAGGTCATAGCTCGCTTTCAACCCGACCGTCGAGCGGAGCGACTCGCCGTGCTGCTTGTTGAACTGGAGCGGCGCGAGCGACCCGGTCTCGGTAAAGCCGCGGAACCCGACATAGGTGTATTGGATGCTCGCCACCGGCCCGATGGAAAGGCCGCCCGCCTTGAAGTTATAGCCGGTGTTAAACAGCCCGTTGAACTCACCGCCTGTGGTGCCGCCGCGCGCCGTGCCGGCCAGCGCGGTGCGCCGCGTGTCGTAGTTGTTGTAACCGCCCTGCGCGGAGAGGTCGGCGTAGAAGCCGCCGGCAAAGTAAGTCATATAGACACCCACCTTGGCGCCGTCCACGCTGATCCGGCCGTTGCCGAAAAGATCGGCGCTGGTGCGGGCGTAGCCGGCATTGATGCCGATGGCAAAGTGATCGCCGACCCGGTAATCCAGACCGAGCGTGAAGCCGCCGGTGGCGAGATCGTAGCCGCTGGCGTTGAAGGTGGGGCCGACATGGGTGAACTCGCCGGAGCCGGTGACGAAGTAACCCATGTTGGTGTCCTGCGTCGGCGGGCGGAGTTCCTTGCCGCCTTTGCCAGCCGGCCCGCCAAGCCCTTCCGGCGTCGCGGAACCGAAATTGCCGCTCAACTGCGGATAACCGCCGGTGACGGCGTAACCCGAGGCGCTGAACCCGGCGGAACCGCTGCGAATGTCCTCCATGCGGCGCTCAAGGTTGGCCGACTGCACCGTAGCCTGCGAGATGCCAATCGTGTAGATGGACTGCATCTCCTCCGCGGCGATGAGGTCGAGATCGTGCGGGACATTGCCAAACCGGTCGGCATCGAGAAAGCCGATGATCTTATCCATGCGCGGATCATTAAGCACTTTGTCGAGGGCCTTGGCGACGGCCTTTTGATTCGGCGTCAGCCCTTTCAGCGTGCTGGCAAAGGCAAGCTGCTGGGCGATGAGCGCCACGTCGTTGTTCTCATAAAGAATGGCCGCGCTGAGCAACCTGCTGTCCGTGGGGACGCCGATAACTTCCGTGGCAAAGGTGCCATTGACGTTATTCGCCGTGAGGAAGACCACCTTGTCGCCGCGATGCAGGGTGAAGTTGTTCAGGCGGACGATCTGCACCGTCCCGTTCAGGTTGCCGGGGCCATGCACGGCGAGCAGGTCATGCTGGCTCGGGGCCAGGCCCGCCACCTCGATGATGAGCGTGCCCGAGGGGTTTTGCGTAAAGCTGCCATTGACCGTAAGCACGCCGGGCGAATGTCCCGGACTGACCACGCCGTTGTTAATCAGGCTGCCGCCCACCAGCCCGTTGCCGCCAAGGAGCCCGCCGAACGACACGACGACGTTGCCGCCGACCGAGCCGTCCAGGAACAGCGCGCCCTGCTGCACGCTCGTCTGGCCGGTCAGCGTATTGATACCCGTGAGGGTCAGCACGCCGGTCGTGGTCTTGATAAGCTGGCCGCTCGGGCCGTTGTCGCTGATGTTACCCGCAAAGAGGCCCGAGTTGACGGTGAGTTTGCCCGCCAGCAGCGCGGCGTCGCCGAGGCGCACGCTGCCATTGCCGGTCAGCGCGTTGATCGCCTGGGTGTGGCCGTTGAGGTTCAGCGTGCCGAGGACATTCGCGTTCGAAGTCGGGGCGATCTGCTGGTTGCTCGCCGCCGGCCCGCCGAATTTCACCGTCGCTCCCGGGAGGATGTTGAGGTTGCCCGCCACCGCGGTTGCGCCGCCGGTTTTGGCCAGCGTGAGGAGACCGCCCTGCACATCGGTCAGCCCGGTGTAGGTGTTGCTCGCGCCACCCATGAAGGTGGTGTTGGTCGCACCGGTAAAGGTGAGGTTCGAGACCGGAATGACCTCCGAGATAACTCCCGAGAAATCAAGCCCGCCCGCCACGGTGTTGATCGTGGCATTGGCGATCGCCAGCGAAACCGGCCCGGACGAGATGAGCTGCTGCGGCCCATTGACCCCGAAGCTGCCCTGCACCGTGACCGGGTTCGCAAAGGTGTGCGAGACATTCAGCAGGTCGGTGTTGCCGAGCAACCCGCCGTTGATGACCAGGCTGCTCGTGCCGAGCGCCACGTTGCTGTTGAT
>JANXWQ010000109.1 GCA_025351065.1 Chthoniobacter sp.
CGGGCGGTCTTTGATTTCCGCACGCATCACCGGGAGGTGCTGCGGAGCATCGTGGCGGACACGGTGGCCGATCCGGCGGATGTCTCCAGCGAGATCACCGCGCTGCTTTGCGCCTGCGATCTGGCCGGCACGGCGGACGGAGCGCCCGCGCCGCTGCCCACGGCGATCCGCACTTTCAAACCGGACGAACTGCTCGCCCGCGCGATGAACACGGTGCAGATGACCAGCGGCGGCACCGGCCAATGGCAGCCGCCGAGTGATGCGGAAGTCGCGCGGCTTTTCCCGCAGTTTGAGATGCTGGGCATGATTGGGCGCGGTGGGATGGGCGCGGTCTATCGGGCGCGGCAGGTGGCGCTGGATCGGGAGGTGGCGATTAAAATTCTGCCGCTGGAAGTGAGCGTGGACCCGGCGTTCGCCGACCGCTTCGTGCGCGAAGCGCGGGCCATGGCGAAGCTGAACCATCCGAACATCATCTCGGTTTTCGGTTTCGGCACGACGGCGGAGGGGCACCTGTATTTTTTCATGGAGTACGTCGAGGGCGCGAACGTCGCGCAGATCATCCGCGGGCCGGGGATCGAGCCGGAGCAGGCGCTGGCCATCACCGGGCAGGTCTGCACGGCGCTGGCTTATGCGCACGGGAAAGGGGTCATTCACCGCGACATCAAGCCGGCGAATGTGATGGTCGGGACGGACGGCATGGCGAAGGTCGCAGACTTCGGCCTGGCGCGGGTGGACGGCGCGGACCCTTCGCAGTACGGCCAGACCGTCACGGGTACGATCATGGGCACGGCAGAGTACATGTCGCCCGAGCAGAAGCGCGGGATGGGTGTGGACCACCGCGCGGACATCTACAGCGTGGGCGCGATGCTCTACGAGATGCTGTGCAAAGAGCCGCCGCACGGCGCGATCGAGCCGCCCAGCCAGCGCGCGGGCTGCGATGTGCGGCTCGATCAGATCGTCCTCAAAGCGATGAGCCGCACACCCGAGGGCCGCTACCAAACCGCGACGGAAATGGAACTGGACATCGAAGCTGCGCGCACGCCGCTCCCGGTGCCGCCGCCGCGTCCCAATCCGGCACCGCGGATGAACGCCGGCGGGAACCTGCGGCCCACTCTTCCGCCGGAGAAATCGTCCGCCGGGCTGCTCGTCAGCGTCGTGCTTGTGGCGCTCGTGGCGGGCGCGTTTTTTCTGCTCAATCGGAAAGAAGCACCGCCCGCTCGGCCGATGGCGCAAGCGCTGGAGCCCAGCACCCCGGCCCCGCTTTCCACTCCCATTCCCGTCAGCCCGTCTTCCACGCCCGACCCCATCGCTGCGCCTGCCACGCCCGATCTTGTCGGCCCGCCGATGCCGGCCGTGGCGGCGCAGCCCGAGCCGATGACGAAGGAAGCCCCGCGCCCGCCGGAAAAACCGCCCGCGCCTCAGGCCGTGCTCCTCACCGGCCCGAAAAATCTCCTCGCCGGTGTGGAGGTGGTGCGGGATGCCGTGAGCGGCCAGTGGCAGATGACTCCCGAGGGACTGTTGGCGAAAGCGTCCGGCCACCCTGGGTTCGACCTGCTCGGTTTCAACTACGCTCCGCCGGAGGAATACGACTTCGAGATCGAGTTCACCATTCTGGACGGGAATCGCGAGATCGGCCAGGCGCTCCCGGTCGCCGACCGGAACGTCCTTTGGAAAATGGGTTGCTACAAACCGCACAACAGTGCCGACGGATATTTCTCTTTAGGTGACACGCTGGATGGCCTCAAACCCAATGCCACCAAGCGCAAGGAGGCCACCGTGTTCCTTCCACTGCTGAAGCTTAACCAGCGCTACCGCAGCGTGGTCGAGGTCCGGCGCGGTTCTCTCCGTGCGCTGCTCGATGGCCGGGAGGTGCTGCGCTGGAGCGGCGATTTCCAACGCTTCGGAGAGGAAGCTGGTTTCGATCTGCCGAACCCCCGGCAACTCGGGTTGGCGACCTGCTGGACGAGCGTCCTTTTCCACAAAGCCGAAATCCGGCTACCCGGCAGCATTACTCGTCTTGCGGTGGTGGCGGGGCCCGCGGCTTCAGCGTTGGTGGGGGCGTCGAATGACCCGCGCCTGGTGAAGCTGGAGGCGGCCTTCATCGCGCGTTTCGAGAGCGATGCGCAGAAGCCCTACCTCGCCTCCATCGCCGCGCTCAACCAGAGCTACCTCGCCAACGGCGTCGCCCGCGCGCGGGCGGCGTCGCAGGCCAAAGGCAGCCTCGCCGAAGTCACCGCGCTGGATGATGAAAAGGGGGCTATCGAGAAAGGCGACGGGATCCCCACGACCGATGAAGACAGCACGCCCGACACGCTCAAAACCCTCCGCACGACTTACCGCACGGCGATGACCAAATACTCCGCCGAGCGCGCGAAAGCCGGCGGGCAAGTTTACGATCTCTACCTCGCCGCGATCAAAGTCTATGAGGCCGAACTCACCCGCGCCGACAAGATCGACGAAGCCAGAAAAGTGCGGACCCTGCGCGACGAGGTCGCGGCGAAAAAGGCCGAGCTCGCGCGCCCCGCCGCCGAGCCGCCGAAGCCGGCAGCCACGCCTGTACCCGGGACTCCGGAGCCCAAGGCGACTGGGACTGCTTCGCCGCGCGCCGCGGTGAAGTGGCTCGTGGCGAATGGCGGTTCATGCATGGTCGCCAAGGGCGCCGTGGAAACTGAGGTGGCGGCGGAGAGTGGGATTCCGGCAGGCGAATTCGAACTCATCGGCATCTCCATCGACCGCCGCCAATGGAAATCGACACCGCCGACGGATGCCGACATGAAGATTTTCAAGGGAACCAAGACGCTGCGGACCCTTTGGGCGTACACTCCCGACTTGGGCGACGCCGCCTTCGCCTTTCTGGCCGATTGTCCGGAACTCACCACGGTTCACATCCACACGGACACGCAAAGGGTGACAGACCGTGTGCTGGCCCACCTCGCGGCCTCGCAGAAACTCACCGACATCACGGTGCTTTACGCGCAGGGTTTCACGGGCAAGGGCCTGGAAAAAATGCCCTGGCTGCCCTTGCTGACCAAGGCGACTTTTCAAGGCTGCGGGATCAGCGACAAAGGGCTGAAGGAGATCCTCGGCGCGACGAACCTCACGGAGCTAAATCTCGGGTTGTGCAAAGGCTTCACCGCCGTCGGCCGCGCCAAACTCGCGGCGTTGACCAAGCTGCAAAAGATCGATGTTCACGACACCAACGTGACCCGCGCCGACGTCGAGGCTTTCAAAAAAGCGGTGCCGAATTGCCAGGTGACCCATTGACCCCGGCGGCAGGATGCGGCCGCGCGTTCCTTACCGAAACTTGATCCTCACTTCTGGCGCGGTCTCTACCTTCACGCCGTCGATGCCTTTCATCAGTGCCTTGCTCTCTTGCAGTGTCTTCGGGTTCTCCTTGGCCAGTTTCTTAAACTTCTCCGGATCTGAGAGCAGCTTGTTGAAGTCCATCTCCATCAGCGTCACGCGGGAGCCGTCCTGATATTCGGCGTTGGTCTCCTGAATCGTGCCCGACACCTCCACCGCCATGCTGACTTTCATGTCCTTGAACATCTGCTTCATCATCTGCATCGCCATGTCTTCCATGCCCTCTGCCTGCTCCTTCTTCTCCGTTTTTTTCAGATCCGGCACGGGCATGACCACGACCAGTTCCGCCGGCGTGCCTTTGGTGAATTTGAATCTCACCGGCTCCACTTTGCCTTTCCCCGGCCCGCCGCCCGTCTTCCCCGGTGCCGCCACCGGCATCGCGTCGCCCGGATTCTGGTCGAGCTTCAGCTTGTTGATGTCCTTGAAAGCGTAGGTCGCCACGAAGCCGCTGCCTTTGTCGTTCTCGATCTTCTTCGCGGAGACGAAGCTCACGCCGTCGCCCATCTGGGCCGCGGCGGACTTCAGTTTTTTCTCGTCCATCAGCTCGAATCCTTTCGCTCCCGGCTTGTCCTCCTTTTTCTCGACCTTCGCGCCAAAGCCCGCCGCCATCTGCTCCATCTGGGCGAGCACATCTTTGCCCATGACGACCGTTTCCTCGATCGTCCCGCTCCCGTCGGGCTTGAGCTTCACGATTTTTTCGATTTGCAGGCAGCCGGTGAGGCCGAGGGTGAAAAGGAGGGCGACGAGGAGGAAGCGAAGCGTTTTCATGTGGCGCACGGTGCTGGGCGGCACGGGGGCGGGCACGGGCGTTTTGGCCGCGTGGATTTGCGTTCGCGGTGCGCGTGCCGCCGCTCTACGCTGCCGCACCGTCATGCGCCCGCCCCTTTTCACCACCACGCTCGCCGCGCTCGCGCTCGCCGTTTTTTTCGCGCACGCGGAAGAACCCGCCGCGCCGCCCGTCGCCGACTCCGTGATCGTGGATGCGCCGACAGAAGCCGTGCTCAACGGCGCGCTGCGCTATCTCGCGGAGCAGCAGAATGGCAACGGCTCGTGGACTTCGCTGGGGCGCAAGGGCGAGCATCCGGTGGCGATGACGGGCTACGTGCTGATGTGTTTCCTCGCCAACGGCCAGCTCCCGGAGGAGGGCGAATACGCGAAGCAGGTCGGCGAGGGCATGAAGTTCCTGCTCGATTCGCTGATGCCCGACGGCACCTACCGCGGCGTGGACGGCGGCAAATACATGTACAACCACGGCATCGCCACGCTGGCGCTCGCGGAAATTTACGGGCAGACGAAATCGCCCGCGATCCGCACGAAACTCGAGCGCGCGGTGAAGCTCATCGTCACCACGCAGGGCACGCAGGGGCCGCATCGCGGCGGCTGGCGCTACCGCCCGCGGCCGGATGACGCGGATATTTCCGTGACGGTCATGCAAGTCGTCGCCCTGCGCGCGGCGAAGAACTGCGGCTTCGATGTGCCGCAGCGCACCATCGATGAGGCCATTGATTACGTGAAGCGCTGCCAGGTCGGCGGTGGCGGCGGCTTCGCCTACCAGGCCGGCGGCGGCGAGGCCGGCTACGCGCGCACTGCGGCGGCGATTTACTCGCTGCAAGTCTGCGGGCTCTACACCGACCCGCTCGTGGCCGCGGGCTCGGAGTATCTTTTTGCCAAAGTGAACGACAACGGCCAGTGGTGGACCTACGGCAGCAACTACGCCGCGCCCGCGCAGTACATGATCGGCGGCGATACGTGGAAACGCTGGTACGGCACGATGCGCGAGAAGCTGCTCAAGACCGTGAAAAAAAACGGCGACCAGAGCTACTGGGACGGCGATGTGGGGCCGGTCTATTGCACTGCGGCGCATGCCACGATTCTGGCGATGCCGTACCACTACATCCCGCTGTACCAGCGCTGAGCCGCTGGAAATTCGAAATCCGAATATCGAAATCCGAAACTTGTTTTTTGCTTCGCAAAAATTCTGCCGCATGCCGCTTCCGCCGCGCCATTCCCTTTTTTCCATTTCACGCTTTTGGAAATTTGTTTCGGATTTCGGATTTCGGATTTCGTGCTTTTTCCTCCTCTCCGCGGCCCACGCCGGCAGCATCGAAACCTTCGACGGCGTCGTCACCGCCGGCACCGTCACGCTCGACACCGGGCTGCTCGTCATCAAGCCCGCCACCGGTGCGGCGGTGCAGGTCGATCCCGCGGATGTGCTGCGCGTGCAGTTCACCGACACGCTGCCGGGCGACAACCTCCTGCCCGGCGTCATCCTGCGAAATGGCGCGCGCGTGACCGGCGCATTCGGCCCGCTCACCGAGCCGCAGGTGAAGTTTGATAAGCGCGGGCTGCTCATTCCCGGCGGCGAAATCGCGTGGATCATCTACCAGCCTTTCGCCGCGAAATTCGCCGCCGCCGCGCCGCCCGGAAAAACCGGCGCGCTGCTCGCGGGCGGCGATTTTTTCGAGGGCACGATCAAGGCCGCGGACGACAAGACGGCGAAAATCATGAACCCCGTTTTTGGCCCGCGCACCTACACCATCAGCAACCGCGAGTTCGCCGCGCTCATCCTGCGCGACCCGCGCCCCAGCGCCGCGCAGTACGACGTGCGCACGAGCGACGGCGCGCTCTTCGGCGTCGATACGCTCACGCTCGAAAAAACCGGCCTCACCCTCAAGCACCCGCTCTACGACGGCGTGAAAATCGAGCTGCGCGACCTCGTGGAAATCCGCGCTGGCGCGAGCCGCTACCAGCCGCTCACCGCGCTGAAACCCGCGCGCGTCGAGCTGCCGCCGGGGCGCAAAATGGAGCAATGCTTTGCCGTGGACAAAACGCTCGGCGGCGACCCGCTCGACAGCCTCGGCGCGGCGCACGGGCGCGGCTTCGAGTCCGTGCTCGGCGTGGGCGCGACGTGGGAAGTGCCCGCCGGTTTCAACGTGCTCAGCATCCAGGTCGTCGTGCCCGCCGGCGTGCCGCCGATCAACCGCCTCGTCTTCGCCATCTACGCCGACGGCCACCCCGTCGCGCGCAGCGGCCCGCTGAGTTCCAACGACAAGCCCGCGCCGCTCCGCGCCGCTCTCGGCCCCGTCCGCAGCGTCTCGCTCCGCGTCGAGGCCGGCTTTCCCACGAACGCCACCGGCTCCGGCCTGTGGCTCGAACCCACGCTGCTGCGCAAATAGCGCGCACCGCTTTCTTACGGCTCGATCCGCGGACGCACCCGTGGCGGGCGCAGCGCGGTCCGGCCACCGGCGCGGCGGCGGAGCGGGTCAAAGATTTCGTCGAGCCCGTCCACTTTCATCTGGTGGACGATGCGCAGCAGCTCGCCCAGCCGGCCTTGCGGAAAGCAGTCCTTCCGCGCGAACCACGCGAGATATTCCACCGGCAGATCGTAGAGCGGCACGCCGCGCGGCGGAAAATGCGCGGGGCCGAATTTGCCAAACGGCATGCGCACCGTCGCGATGTCCGCCAAATCCGCGGCCATGAAATCGCGCAGCCGCTCCTCGTCCATCGCGCGCCTATTTCGCCGCGGGCACGCGCAGCTTGAGATTGCGAAAAGCGATTTCGTCGCCGTGATCCTGGAGCAGGACCGGCGACTTCGCCTTCACGCCGAAATTCGCAATCTTCGCGTATTTGCTTTTCGCGATGCGCGCCTTCAGGTCGTCGCTGCCGATTTCAAATTCCACGGTCTTCACGCCGTTCAGCCACTGCTCGACATGCGCGCCCTGCACCACGAGCCGGCTCTCATTCCACTCGCCCACCGGCTTCACCTTGCGCTCCGCCGCCGGCTCGATCAGATCGTAGAGCCCCGCCGTCTGATGCAGCCGGCCGCCGCGGATGCCGTCGGGATGTTTCTCGTCGTCGAGGAGCTGGTATTCAAAGCCGATGTCCTTCGCCGGATTCGGCAGGTTGTATTTCACGCCGCTGTTGCCCGCCTCGCCGATTTTCCACTCCCACGTCAGTTCTAAATTCTCGTAGCTCTCCGCCGTCACGATGTCGCCGCCGCCACCGCCCTTCCCGTGCTGCAGGGTGCCGTCCGCGACCGTCCAGCCTTTGTCGGGAAACTCCGTCTTGCCGATGGCGACCCAGCCCGCCGTCGTTTTGCCGTCGAAGAGCAGCTTCCAGCCGGCTGCTTTTTCCGCGTCAGTCAGCGTGTTGAAATCGCCCGCACAAACGGCGGCGGCGAGCAGGGCAAAGGCGGTGGCGGCGGGGAGAAAAATGCGGCGCATAAATTGGGTGTGCCGATTCTCCGCGAACGCCGCACCACCGCCAGCGAAATCCCGCTTGCGCCCATTGCCTCGCGGCGCGCGGTTCCGTAACGTCCGCGCCTTTCGCCTATGAAAATCCTCGTCCTTGGCAGCGGCGGGCGCGAACACGCGCTCGTCTGGAAACTGCGCCAGTCGCCCCGCGTCAGCGCCGTCTTTTGCGCGCCCGGCAATGCCGGCATCGCCCAGCTCGCAACGTGCGTGCCGCTGAAAATCAGCGAGCACGCCGCGCTCGTGCAGTTCGCCAAAGACGAGCGCATCGACCTCACCGTCGTCGGCCCGGACGACGCGCTCGCCGCGGGCATCGTCGATCTTTTCCAAAGCCACGGCCTGCGCATCTTCGGCCCCACGCAATGCGCCGCGCAGCTCGAATCGTCGAAGGTTTTCGCCAAGGAATTCATGCAGCGCCACGGCCTGCCGACCGCGCGCTCGGGCAGTTTTTCCGACAGCATTGAGGCGCAAAACTTCTGCCGCACGATGAGCTATCCGCTCGTGGTGAAAGCCGACGGGCTCGCGCTCGGCAAAGGCGTCATCATCGCGCAGAACTCCTGGGAGGCCGCGCTGGCGATCCACGAAATCATGGACGCGCGCAAGTTTGGCGACGCCGGGAGCCGCGTGGTCATCGAGGAATTTCTCGAAGGCGAGGAGTGCTCCATCCACGCGCTCGTCGATGGCAAAAACTACCTGCTCTTTCCCACCGCGCAGGATCACAAGCGCGCGCTCGACGGCGACCTCGGGCTGAACACCGGCGGCATGGGCACCTTCAGCCCGGCGGCAAAACTCGTGACGCCTGCGATGGAGGAACGCATCCATCGCGAGATTCTCGCGCCCTTCATCGCCGGCCTCGCGCGCGACGGGCTCGACTTCCGCGGCATGCTTTTCCCCGGCCTGATGATTACCGCCGACGGCCCGAAACTGCTCGAATTCAACTGCCGTTTCGGCGACCCCGAAACGCAGGTACTGCTCACGCGCCTCGACAGCGACCTCGTCGATTTGCTCGAAGCCACCATCGACGGCCGGCTCGGCAGCGTGCAGGCGAAATGGAAAACGGAATCCGCGGTCTGCGTCATCCTCGCCAGCGGCGGCTACCCCGGCAGCTACGCGAGCGGCCAGCCGATCACCGGCCTCGACCGCGTGCCCAATGACGTCACCGTTTTTCACGCCGGCTCGCGGCGCGATGGCGGGCACATCGTCACCGCTGGCGGGCGCGTGCTCGGCGTCACCGCGCTCGCGGATGACCTCGCCACGGCGCGGAAAAAAGCCTACGCCGCCGTCGATGGCATCGCTTTCGAGGGCCGGCAGTTCCGGCGCGATATTGCAGTGAAAGGACTGAGCGCCTAGCTTCGCCGCACTTTATGAAATTCCCCGTGGCACCCGCGCTCGCCGCGCTGCTCCTCGCCTCCACTCCCCTGCTCCGCGCGCAAGCACCCGAGCCGCCCGCCGTGCCGGAAAAAAAACCCGACGCGCCCGAGAAACCCGCGGATGCGCCGACACCGCCCGCCGAGCCTCCGCCCAAGCCCGCCAAGCCGCACACGCCGCTGCCGAAACCCGGCGAACCGCTGACCACGCGCCGCGCTGTCGATTCGCTCACCGACGCGGAACTCGATCAGGTCATTTCGCTGCTCAGGGAAAACTACATCGCGCCCGACGCGCTCACGGACGACGAAATCAAGCGCGCCAGCGTGCAGGGCATCATCGACCGCATCGCCCCCGGAGCCGCTCTGGCACAGGCTCCCGCGGCAGGGGCCGCGCCGGCGAGCCCGTTTCGCGCGGAGATTCTGGACGCCCGCATCGGCTACGCGCGCCTCGGCGCGACCGTGCCTGGGAACGTCGGTGAACTCGACGCGGCGCTGCAAAACTTCACCGAAAAAAAACTCGGCGCGGTCATCCTCGATCTGCGCGCCACGCCGGCGAGCAGCGAGTTTGAGCAAACCGCCGAGGTCTGCCGCCGCTTTTCGCCGAAGGGCAAAGTGCTTTTTTCGATCAAGAAACCGAACATCAAGCAGGAGCAGATTCTCACCTCGAAAGACGACCCGAAATACCAGGGCATCATCGTCGTGCTCGTGGATCGCGACACGGCCGGCAATGCCGAAGTCATCGCCTCCGTCCTGCGCACCCACGTCCGCGCGATGGTCATCGGGCAGCAGACGAAAGGCGAAGCTGTCGAGTTTGCCGAACTGCCGCTGACCGGTGGCCTGCTGCTCCGTGTGGCCGTCGCCGAAGTCGCGCTGCCGGACAATGTCGCCGTCTTTCCCGGCGGCCTAAAACCCGATCTCGCCGTGGATGTGGCGCAGGAGACGACCAACGAGGTGCTGAAAAAGGAGCTGGAAAAAGGCGTCAGCGAATTCGTCTTCGAGAGCGAGCGCGCGCGCATGAACGAGGCCGCGCTCGTCGCCGGGACAAACCCGGAACTCGACGCCATCCAAGCCCTGCAAAAGGCCAAGGGCGAAAAGCCGAAGCCGCCGCTGCGCGATGCGGTGCTGCAGCGGGCGGTGGATTTCATCACGACCATCGCGATTTACGAAAAGAAGCCGGCCGGGAAAAAGTGAGCGCGCAGCGTCGGCTCGGATGCCTCAGTCCACCTTGGGGGCCGGTGTCGCTGGTGAAGGCGTGGCGGGCGCGGGTGTCGCCTGCGGCATGGGTGTCGTGGGCGCTGGCGTGGCGGGTGCAGGTGTCGCCGGTGCGGGCGTGGCAGGCGGCGTTTTGGGTTTCGTGAGGTCTTCCCAAGCGAAAAGCTCTCCGCGGTAGCCGCCGATTTCGCCAAGATATTTCTCGCAGCGCTCGCGCCATTTCGCGAGGTCGGGCACGTCAGGTTTTTCGGCGGTGCCGGGGAAGACGAGGTAGGTGACTTTGAGGTCGTTCGTCGCGCGCTGTTCACCGGTGGTCTTCGGATTGATCTGCTTGCCGATGCGCAGCGACGCCTCGCCGACGAGATTCATCGGCCCCACGTCGCCGACGATCGCGGGATAAATCGTCTTGCCGAAAATCACCACGCAGTAGTCGCCGACCGCGGGCTTGAACGCGCCGCCCCGGTTCCGCGAAACCATCGCGCCCGGCAGCACGATGTACGGATCGGCCGCAGCGACGAGGAAGCTGAACGTCTTCATGTCCGCAATCTCCGCGCGCGTCCGCGCCAGCGCCTCGCGCAGCTCCTCCTTGCGCGCCGCGCTCAAGCCGTTGGCGGTCAGCTCCATTTCCCACAGCCGCAGCTTTGTCTCGCGCGGTGCTATCAGCGCGTTTGGGCGCTCGGTCTTTTTCGCCCAGCGGTAGCTCGTGGACGGCAGGAAGGTCGAGGACGCGCCTTCCACCTCGGGCACGCGGTCGCTATCGGAGCCGTCGGTGTCGCTGTCCATGTCGGACTGGATGAAAAGCGCGCGGCGTTTGGTCTTGGCGTCCTGGAGTTCAAGCAGGGTCTCGCAATCGTAGAAATTGTGGCGCGAAAGCAGGTTGTCGAGCCGCATGAGGCTGGCGTGTAGGGCCGCGACTTTCAACCGGTAGAGGTCGTCGAAGACGGGCGAGACCTTCGCGCTTTCGAGCAGCGCGGGCAGGCCGGGAAGCAGCTCGGGCAGGGCGTCGTTGATGCGCCGGAGTTCGTCGAGTTCGCGGTTGGGCTTGGGCACTTTCACTTTCACCGTGACCTCGGCGGTGTAGCTCTCGGCGTCGGTGCGCTCGCGCGTGGCGGTGGTGCCATGCTCCGTTTCGAGCCTCACGCGATACTGGATGCCGTTGAAAATCTTGCCGACATCGAGCCGTTTGTTCGGCACGTACGGCGGGGGCGGGGGCGTGACTGGTACCGGCGTGGCGGTAGCAGGCGTCATCGGTGCCGGCGTCACGGGTGCGGGCGTGGGTGGAGGCGGCGGCACCGGCGGGCGCGGGCAGCCGATGAGCGCGAGCAGCGCGAGCAAAGCGCCGAGTTTTCCCGCAGCGTGACGCATCACTTTTTGACCAGCGCGAGCACGGAAAGCACCGTCCCAATCATGCTCAGCACGGCCATCATCCCGGCGGGCATGGGCTTTTTCGTTTTCACAAACGCGGGGAGAAAGCGCATCTCCAGCAGCGCGGAAAGCACCAGCCCGAGGATCAGCCCGGCCTGCACGCTGCCGCGCAGCAGCAGCCACGCCGCCACGAGGATCAGCGCGCCCGACACGCCGCCGGCAATGAGCGAGGCCCGGCTCCCCGCTTTCACAAAACCGATAACGCCTCCGAGGATCGTGAGGGCACCGAAAATGAAGTAATAGTTTTTGGTCAGTTCGAGCATGGCCGGGAGTGATAGGGCAAACCCGCCGCACCGGCAACAGCCGTGCGCCGAGAACCGCCTCGCAAAGCCTTTTCCCTTGGCATCGTTCCGCGCCGTCCGGTAGCCTCCGCGCTCCTTTGCATGAAAAAACTGCTGCTCACCCTCGCCCTTTTATTTGTCAGCCTTGGCGGCGCGTGGGCGCAGTTTGGCAGCTTTGGCGACATCCCCATCGAGATCACCTCGGAATCCACCCGCGTCGAGAACGGGCTGGCCATCGCCGAGCAAAATGTGGTCATCCGCTACAAGGACACCGCCATCTACTGCGACTACGGCCAGTACAATCCCGACACGCGCGACCTTTTCCTCTCGGGCAACGTGCGCATCTACCGCGAGGGCAAACTTTTCACCGCCGAGCGCGCGCTTTACAACCTCGAGTCGAAGGTTTTCAACACCGCGGATTTCCAGGGCGAAACCCTGCCGTTCCGCTTTGGCGGAGCCTCGCTCTCGACGCTCGGCTCGAACTCCTACCTCGTGAAGGACGGCCTTTTCACCACCAGCGACTCGTCGAAGCCGGACTACTATCTGCGCGCCAAAACCATCCGCATTTACACCAAAGACCGCGTCATTTTCAGCAACGTGAAACTCTACGTCGGGCGCACGCCGGTCTTTTGGTATCCCTACCTCTACCAGTCGCTGAACCAGGACTCGGCCTTCACCTTTGTCCCCGGCTACAGCAGCGTGTGGGGCGCGTACCTGCTCACGCAGACGACCTTTCCGCTGAACGAAAATGTCTCGGGCAAACTGCGGCTCGACCTGCTCTCGGATCGCGGCATCGGCATCGGCCTCGAGGCCCGCTGGGGCGCGGAAAAGCGCGCGGGCTCGGGTTTCATCGGCAAGGCCACCGAGACCAAGGAGCAGGGCGACAAGCGGGAGAAAAAGACGGGCGAAAACTGGGGGCGTTTCCTCAGCTACTTCATCCACGACTCCACGCCGGGCACGAACAAAACGAGCCTCAGCCGCGAGCCGCTGGACCCGAACCGCTACCGCGTCACGCTGCAGGATCGCACCTATTTCACCGAGGACATTTACACCACGGTCAATATCAACAAGCTGAGCGACAAACGGTTTTTGCAGGACTTCGAGCCGACCGCTTTCCGCGAAGACCCCAACCCGGACAACCTCCTCGCGGTCACCAAATGGGACGAGGACTACACCCTCACGCTGATGGTGCGGGAGCAGGTCAACAAGGACTTCGACGCCACCGAGCGGCTGCCCGAGGTCGCCTTTGAGATGAAGCGGCAGCCCCTGTACAAGACGCCGCTTTTCTACGACAGTGACAGCAGCGCCGGCTTCCTGCGGCGCAACTTTGCCAAGGATTCCGTCTTCCCCGACTACAATACTTTTCGCGCCGACACCTTTCATCAGCTCAGCCTGCCCGGCACCTACTTCGGCTTTCTCGCGTTCGTGCCGAAACTCGGCATTCGCGGCACCTACTACAATCACAGCGGCTTCACCGAGGAGGTCACCACCACCAGCAAGGTCACCAAGCCCGGCGTAAACGGCGCACCCGCCACCACCGCCACGCTAACCAGCATCGATGAAGTCCTGCACCGCGGCGGCACTCTTTTCCGCACCGCCGTCACGGGCGGCTTCGAGTCCTCGTTCAAGATTTCCAAAGCCTACGAAAATGTGCAGTCGCGCATCTGGGGGCTCGATGGCATGCGCCACGTCGTGCAGCCGTACGTGGACGCCTCGTTCGTCTTTGCCGACAAAGACCCGAGCCACATCCTCCAGTTCGACCGGCTCAACCGCTCGACGCAACTCGCGCCCATCGACTTCCCGCAGTTCAACACCATCGACTCGCTGGACAACTGGTCGATCATCCGCCTCGGCGTCCGCAACCGCCTGCAAACCCGCCGCGACAACGACACGCTCAACTGGTTCGAGCTCGACACCTTTTTCGACGTGAACATCGACCGCCCCGACTTCGGCGGCCTCGGCGTGCTGGCCGACACCGGCACTTTCTCGAACCTTTTCAACCGCCTCCGCTGGACGCCGCTGCCATGGATGAATTTCCAAATCGACTCGCAGGTGCCGCTCTTCGACACCGGCTTCGCCGAGGTCAATTCCAGCGTGAGTTTTCTCGTGAATAAAAACGCCAGCGTCTCGCTCGGCCAGCGCTACATCGACGGCAACAAGCAGTTCCCCAACAGCAACCTCCTCAGCTTCGGCGGCTACTACCGCGTCAATGACAACTGGGCGCTCAGCTTTCACGAACAGTACGAGGTCGTCGATAGCATCCTCGAAAGCCAAGTCTATCAGGTGCATCGCGACCTCTCGAGCTGGGTCGCGTCCGTCGGCCTGGCCGTGCGCGACAACCGCGGCGTGAACGACGTCAGCGTGATCCTCTCCTTCACCCTCAAGGATCTGCCCAACATCCGCATGCCCTTCAGCCTTGATCCCACCGGCACCACCACCGGCAGCGGCAGCGGAAAAAACCGCTGATGCTTAAAGCGGCGGGCCTTTTCCCGGCGGAGCGCGATCATCCTTGCGCCGGGTGCGCCGCCTGCTTTTAACTCCGCGGCTTTTTGCGTCGCGGAGAAATCCGCGGCCCGCCCGCCATTTTACCAAAACCAACCCACCACCACTACCGCCCGCACATGGAACTCTGCATCATTGGCTCTGGATACGTCGGCCTCGTCTCAGGCGCCTGCTTCGCCGAAGTCGGCCATCACGTCGTTTGCGTCGATAACGACCAGCGCAAAGTCGATGCGCTGCAAGCCGGCAAAATCCCGATTTACGAGCCCGGCCTCGAAGACCTCGTCCACCGCAACGTGGCCGCCAAGCGCCTGCGCTTCACCAATTCCATCGAGGACGGCGTCGATCATTCGCAGATCGTTTTCATCGCCGTGCCCACGCCGCCGCAAGCCGACGGCAGCGTCGATCTCACCTACATTGAGCGCGTCGCCCGCGAGATCGCCGGCGTGCTCAAGCCCGGCCAATACCGCGTCATCGTCG
>JANXWQ010000149.1 GCA_025351065.1 Chthoniobacter sp.
GCGGCGGTGCGGAAGCTGGCCTGCGCGGTGCAGGTCAGCGCGGGCCAGACCGCCTGCGCCGGGCGGAACTCGGGCAGGTGCGAGACGAGGTTCCAGCCGAAGGCGGCGATGTCGATGACGAGAAGTTTTTTCGGGGCGCTCAAGGGACGCATAGAGAAGCAGGAAAATGCGGTTTGGCGAGCGGTTGGAAGGGTTGGGAAAATTTTGTCTAAGAGGGTGAAATCGAGGTTCAGTTTTACCGCAGAGGATGCAGAGGTTTTGGCGAGGAACGCAGAGGGTCTTTGGATTTCCCTCGGCGAACCTCCCCGGCTCCTCCGGAACCTCTGCGGTGAAAGGAATCATCTTGCGCGAGTTATGATGAACTTTTGCCTTGGGCTGTGATCGTACTGGAGTGACGCGATGGTTTAGCGCCATGGTCCCGCATGTTTCGCCCCATGCTCGCGTGCGCTGTGATGCTCGCGTTACTTTGCCCCCAACCGCGCGCCGTCGCCGCTCCGATGAACCCAGACTCCTCCGCCCCGCGCGTCCGCATCTACCAACTGCTGCCGCGGCTTTTCGGCAATGTGAACGAAACGCGCAAACCGAACGGTACGCTCGCGGAGAATGGCACGGGCAAATTTGCCGACCTCAATGACGCGGCGCTGGTTTCGCTGAAGGCGATGGGTTTCACGCATCTTTGGCTGACGGGCGTGCTGCGGCAGGCCACCTCCGCGGACTACTCGGCCATCGGGCTGCCGGCGGATGATCCCGATTTGCTCAAGGGGCTGGCGGGTTCGCCGTATGCGATCAAGGACTGCTTCGACGTGTGCCCGGACTATGCGACTCAGCCGGCGGAGCGGCTGGCGGAATTCAAGGCGCTGCTCGCGCGCATCCATGCCGCGGGGCTGCGGACGATCATCGACTGCGTGCCCAATCACGTCGCGCGCAGCTACCGCTCGACGGTGCAGCCGGACGCGGATTTCGGAGCGAAGGACAACCGAAAAAAGTTCTTCGATCCGCAGAACAATTTCTTTTACCTCCAGCCCGATTCGCCCGGCGGCGGTGCCCCGCTGCGGCTGCCGACGGTGCGCGACGGGCAGCTCGTGAGCCCGACGTGCAAGGTGCTCGGCAAAGGCGACGGGCGTTTCGACGGCGAACTGGATCATGGCAAAGTGACGGGCAACAACGTGGCCTCGTGGGCGCCGGGGCCGAACGATTGGTATGAGACGATCAAGCTGAACTACGGCTTCGATTTCACGACCGGCGCGCAGGAGTATCCGGCTGCGGATCAAGCGGGGAAGCCGGTTCCCGACACCTGGCTGAAAATGGATCGCGTGCTCGTGCATTGGCAGGCGCTGGGTGTGGACGGCTTTCGCTGCGACATGGCGCACATGGTGCCGCCGGAGTTTTGGGCGTGGGCGATTGCCCGTGCGCGGGCGCGGAAGGCGGACGTGTTTTTTGCCGCCGAAGCCTATGACAACGACCCGGCGAAAGTGACGAAGGCCAATGTGATGACGGCGCTGCTGAACGCGGGCTTCGACGCGGTGTACGACGATCCGAGCTACAAGGCGTTGAAAGCGATCTACGACGGCAACAAATGGGCGAACGACCTCGACGGTTTGTTCGGCGACGACTTTCTTTTTCACCGCTCACTGCGCTACGCGGAAAATCATGACGAGGTGCGGCTCGCGGGCGCGGGGCAGTGGGGCGGTGTGGGCGCGGAGGTCGGGCGGCCGGTGGCGGCGATTTTGTACGGGCTTTCGCGCGGGCCGGTGCTGCTTTACAGCGGGCAGGAAGTGGGCGAGCCGGCGCGCGGGGCGGAGGGCTTCGGCGGCGACGATGCGCGGACGACGATCTTCGATTACTGGTCGATGCCGGAGCTGGTGAAGTGGGTGAACGGGCATCGCTACGACGGCGCGCGGCTTTCGCCCGAGCAGAAAAAGCTGCGCGAGTTTTACGCGCGGCTGCTCGCGCTGGTCGGCGAGCCGGCGTTCCGCGATGGCGAATGTTTCAGGCTGAATTACGCGAACAATGCGAACGAGCATTTCGGTCGCGTCGGCGGCGAAACGGCGAGCGGGCACTGGCTGTATGCGTATCTGCGGTTCGACGTAAAGCGCGGGCAGCGCTTCCTCGTGCTGGCGAATCTGCATCGCAGCGAACCGCTGCGCGACGTGCAGGTGCGGCTGCCGCGCGAGGCGGTGGCCTTTCTCCAAATGCCCGCGAAGCCTGCGCTGAAGCCAGTCGAGCGGCTGATGGATACGAAGACCGAGATCGCGCTGGCGGGCGCGGAAGATGGGGCGATGATGGTGCGCGTGGCCGAGCTGCCGCCGCTCACGCCTTTCTACATCGAACTGAAAAACACCGCCGACCGCCCATGAAACTCCCGCTCCTTCTCGTCCTCGCGCTGGCCTGCACTGCATGCGACCGCGTGCTGACCAATGCCGATCCCACGCCGCCGCCGGCCACGCCAACGCCGGTGGCAAAGGCTTCGCCCGCGCCGAAGCCGGGCTCGTGGATGTGGGGCACGCCGGGCAGCTCGCCGAAGGTGACACCGGGGAGTTCGCTCGACAAAAGCGGCGCGCTCGGGGCGCACAAGAAATAATATCGCGCATGAAATCACACCACATCTCCCGCCGCACCATGCTCCGCGGCCTGGGCGTCACGATGGCTCTGCCGTGGCTGGAATCGCTCCGCGTGTGGGGCGATGAGCCCGCAACGTCGCAGAAATCCAGCGACGCGCCCGTGCGGCTCGCCGTGCTTTTCTCCGGCAACGGATTTCACAGCAAAGAGTGGTGGGCGAAGGGCGAGGGCAAGCAGATGGAACTCGGCCAGGTGCTCGCACCGCTCAACGATTTCCGCGAGCGGATGCTGCTCATTCGCGGGCTCTTCAATGCCGAGGCGATGAAGGGCAACATCCACAGCTCGCAGACCGGAAACCTCCTCTCCGGCGCGCCGCTCGCGTCGGGCGGCGAGATTCGCTCGGGCACGAGCATCGACCAGTTGCTCGCGCAGCGTTACGGCCACTCGACGAAAGTCCCGAGCCTCGTGCTCGGCTGCGAGAAATCGAATCCATCCGTCCACAAAAACTATTCGATGCTCTACAGCTCCCACATTTCGTGGAGTTCGCCGACCACGCCTACGCCGCTGGAAATCTATCCCGCGCTCGCCTTCGACCGCCTCTTCAAAGACGGCGCGCAGCGCGGCGACAAGAGCGTGCTCGACGCCGTGCTCGCCGACGCCAGCGACATCCGCCGGCAGATCAGCGCGGGCGACCAGCGCAAGCTCGATGAGTATCTCGACTCCGTGCGCGACGTGGAGCAGCGCATCGAGCAGGCCGGAAAAAAGGGCGAGCTGCAGGGCTGGAGGCCCACGCTCGCGCAGCCGAACATCCCGCGTCCACCCGACGGCATCCCGCAGGACATCGCCGAGCACATGCGCCTCATGGCCGACCTCCTCGTCCTCGGCTTCCAGACCGACACCACGCGCATCACCACCCTCAAGCTCAACAACGACCACAGCTCCCTCCGCTTCCCCAACCTCGGCGTGGACTACATGATCCACCACCTCCTCTCGCACTCCGACTCCGCCGACTGGCTGAAAGTGAACCGCTTTT
>JANXWQ010000171.1 GCA_025351065.1 Chthoniobacter sp.
GGTGCTGCTGCCGCGCACGTCTCACCCGCCGCCTCGCTGCGCTCGCCCGGCGGACGGCACGGAGTGCCATCCCTACCTCGCCGCTGGCGGCGACGCAGGAAGCGCGTTCTATTGGCGCCCGCCAAATGACCATGCCCTCCACTTCTCAACCACCCGAACTGCTCGCGCCCGCGGGCGGCTGGGACTGCGTGCGCGCGGCGGTGGCGAATGGCGCGGACGCGGTTTATTTCGGGCTGCCGAAATTCAACGCGCGGCTGCGGGCGGACAATTTCACCGAGACGGAGCTGCCGGAGGTTGTGGCGTTTTGTCATCGGCATGGGGTGAAGGCGTATGTCGCCTTCAACACGCTCGTCTTCACCGGCGAACTCGACGACGCCGCAGATTATCTGCGGCTGCTCAATCGCGCGGGCGTGGATGCGCTGATCGTGCAGGACGTGGGGCTGGTGCGGCTGGCGCGGGCGATCACGCCGGAGCTGCCCATTCACGCGAGCACGCAGATGACGATCACTTCGCCGGAGGGTGTGGCGTTTGCGAAGGAGCTGGGGATCGAGCGGGCGGTGCTGGCGCGGGAGCTTTCGCTGCGGGAGCTGGGGAAATTCGGAGAGCGGAGGGCGGAGGGTGGAAGAGAGGAAACCGAGCCCGTGCTGCCGCTCGAAGTCTTCGTCCATGGCGCGCTCTGCGTGGCGTATTCGGGGCAGTGTCTGACGAGCGAATCGCTGGGCCAGCGGAGCGCGAACCGGGGCGAGTGCGCGCAGGCCTGCCGCATGCCGTACGAGCTGGTGGTCGATGGCGCGGTGTGCGATCTCGGCGACCGGCGGTATCTGCTTTCGCCGCAGGATTTGGCGGCGGTGAATGAAATCCCGGCGCTCATGGATCTCGGCGTGGTGAGTTTCAAAATCGAAGGCCGGCTGAAGACGCCGGAGTACGTGGCGGCAGTGTGCCAGGTCTATCGCAAGGCCATCGACGCCGCGCTCGCGGCCCGCGACGGCGCGGCGCTCAACCATCCACCATCCACCATCAACTCTCCCGACCGCTACCAGCTCGAGATGGCTTTTTCCCGCGGGCTCTACTCCGGCTGGATGCACGGCGTGAACCATCAGGAGCTGGTGCCGGCGCGGTACGGGAAAAAGCGCGGGCCGTTTGTCGGCAGGATCGCCGGCGTGGGGCGCGACTACGTGGAGCTGGTGCCGGAGATCGCGCTAAAGCTGGGCGACGGCGTGGTTTTCGACACCGGCGGCGATACGAATGCGGAGCAGGGCGGGCGCGTTTTTGGGATCAAAGGCGGGCGCTATTTTTTCCAGCACGGGCATCTCGACTTCGCGCGGCTGAAGCCCGGCGACCGCGTGTGGAAAACGGACGACCCGGAGCTGAACAAGCGGCTGCGGCAGTCGTTCGCCGGGAAGCTCGAGCCGCGGCGGCGCGCAGTCGTGGACGTGCGCGTGAGCGGGCGGGCGGGCGAGGCGATGGTCGTGCTGGGGAGCGCGCGCGTCCCGCGTGCTGGCGAAGGCGTCCCGCCTTCGCGAACTTCCAGCGACGTGGAATCGCGAGGGGCTGTCGCGCGGGCAAATGACGCGGCTGAAAGTGCGTCGCGGCGGGACGCCGCGACCCGCACGCGGGACGCGTGCGCTCCCCGGACTCTGCGCTCCGCGCTGCCGCTGGAAGCAGCGCGGACGGCTCCGCTGACGGTGGAGAAACTGCGGGAGCATCTCGGGCGGTTTGGCGAAAGCGGGTACGTGCTGGGGGATTTTGAAAACGCGCTCGAAGACGAAGTCATCCTGCCAATCGGGGAGCTGAACCGGCTGCGGCGAGAACTCGTTTTCCAACTCGACGCGGCGCGGGCGGTGCAGCGCGTGGAGTCGCCGGAGTCGTGGCGCGAAGTGTTGGGAAACCCGCTGCCGCGCACGCCTGAGGCTTCCGCCACTTTGCGCGTCCTTTGCCGGACGATGGAGCAGCTTGATGCGGCGCTGGCCTGCGGCGTAGCGGAAGTGTATGCGGATTTCGAGGACATCCGCCGCTACAAAGACGCAGTCGCGCGGGTGCGTGAGGGGGGCAGCGGCGCGCGGATTTTTCTCGCGACGCCGCGGATTCAAAAAGCGGGCGAACAGGGCTTTTTCAAGCTCATCGAAAACGCCGCGCCCGACGGCGTGCTCATCCGCAACCTCGGGGCGATCGCGCATTTCGCGGCGAGTCCGCTGCGGAAGGTGGGCGACTTTTCGCTCAATGTCGCGAACCCGTTGACGGCGCAGCATTTGATCGGCAGAGGGCTGGAGCGGGTGACGGTGAGCTACGATCTGAACATCGGGCAGGTGCTCGATCTGCTGGCCGCCGCGCCGCCGGAGTGGTTCGAGCTGACGATCCATCAGCACATGCCGATGTTTCATATGGAGCATTGCGTTTTCGCGGCCTTCATGTCGCAGGGGAAGGACTACACGGACTGCGGGCGGCCATGCGAAAAGCATCGCGTGCATCTGCGTGACCGCGTGGGCGTGGAGCATCCGCTGCGCGCGGACGTGGGCTGCCGCAATACGCTTTTCAACGCGGTGCCGCAGACCGGCGCGCTCTTTTTTCAACAGCTCGAAAACGCGGGGCTGCGCGACTTTCGCATCGAGCTGCTGGAGGAAAATGCGGGCGAAGCGGAGCGCGTCATCCACGCCTACCAGACGCTGCTCGGCGGCACGCGCGACGGCGAAACTTTATGGAGCGAGCTGCGCGCGCAGTCGCAGCTCGGCGTGACGCACGGGACGTATCAGCCGCGCTAAATCGGCGCGGCTACGACTTGCCGTTTGCGCCGAGCCCGAGGTGGCGGTTGAGGAACTCGACCATACGATGCACACGATCGGGCGTGGTGAATTCCGGCCCGCCGTGCCCCGCGCCCTCGATGATTTCAAGGGTCGCGTCTACGCCGGCGGCCTTGAGTTTGTCGGCGAGCCCGGTGCTTTGCGCGGCGGGGACGAGCGGATCTTTCGTGCCCTGCTCAATGAAGAGCGGCGCGGTTTCTTTCGTCACCCACGTCACGGGACTGGCGCGGCGCGCGAGTTCCATTTTCTCCCCGAGCGGGCCGCCGAAAAGCTGCACGAGCACGGAGTCCGGGCCTGCGCGCTGCACCATCGGCGCGCCGCTTGGCGGGATGAAGCCGGGAAAATCCGCGGGGCCGTACCAGTCGATGCCGCACTGAATCGCGCTGGACTGGTCGAGGTTTTCTCCCTTGTCGAAATCGCGCACGTTGCCCGTGGTGGCGAGCAGCGCGGTGAGGTGGCCGCCCGCGCTGTCGCCAAACGCGGCGATGCGTTTCGGGTCGTAGCCGTACTCGGCGGCGTGCGCGCGCAGCCAGCGGACGGCCGCTTTGCAGTCCTCGATTTGCGCGGGAAAAATCGCGTCCTGGCTGAAGCGATATTCCACGCTGGCGACGGAGTAGCCGAGCGCGACGAGGCCGAGGCTAGGCACGCCGTCTTTCGAGCCCGCGCGCCAGCCGCCGCCGTGGATATAGACGAGCAGCGGACCTTTGGGCTGCGCGGGGAGGTAAAGGTCGAGCTTCTGCCGCGCGTGGCCGTCGGTCACGTAGGCGAGGTCGCGCACTGTTTTGGTGTCGGCTGGCAAACCTCGATCGGCGCGGGCGGCGAGCGGTAGCAGGACAAAGGAGAGGGCGAGGAGCGCGGAGAGTGCGGAGAAATTCATCGTGGCTAGAGTGGGGCAGGAATCGGTGCGCGCGGTTACGCGTTTTCGAGTCCTTTGAAATTGGCGTCGTCGAGCCCCGCGAGTTCGCCGGTGCTGTCGGAGAATTTTTCGACCGGCGTGCCCATGCGTTTGAGCATCGAGACGTAGAGATTCGTGAGCGGCGAGTTTTTCTCGTAGGCGAGCGCGCGCCCACTCGCGATGGTGCCGCCGCCGCGGCCGGCGAGGACGATGGGGAGCTTGTGCGGGTCGTGGGCGTTGCCGTCGTGCATGCCGGCGCCGAGGAGGAGCATGGAGTTGTCGAGCAGGGTGCGCTCGCCCTCGCGGATGGCGCGCATTTTTTCGAGCATGTAGGCGAACTGCTCGTAGTGCCAGCGGTTGATGCGCTCGTACTGCGCCATCGCCTCGGGCGCGTTTTTGTGGTGCGAGATTTCGTGGAAGCCACCGCTCACGCCTTCGAGGAAGGAGAAGTTGCGCCCGCTCACGGCGTTGCCAAACATGAAGGTGGAGACGCGGGTGGAATCGGTCCAGAAGCCGAGCACCATGAGGTCGAGCATGAGGCGGACGTGCTCAGTGTGGTCGCCCTTGCGCTCGCTCACGCGGGCGGGGTCGGCGTAGGCGTCGATGCGCGCGCCGAGTTCCCTGACGGCCTTTTCGGCCCGGCCGTCGCTGTGGTTCGTTTCGCTCTGCCGCTTCGCGTCAAAGGCGATGCGCTGCTCCACGCCGCGGACGCTTTCGAGATATTCGTCGAGCTTCTGCCGGTCGTCCTTGCCGAGCCGTTGCTGGAGCCGTTTGGCGTCCTCCAGCACGAGGTCGATGACGCTGCGATCCTTCGCCGCCTCGGCGGCGCGGCCCGGCGTGTTCGAGCGGAAAAGGCGGTCGAACGCGGCGCGCGGATTGATCTCCTTGGTCAGCGGCGTGGTCGGCGTGTTCCAGGAAATGTGCGCGCCGTAAAGCTGGGTGTAGCCGACATTCGTGTCCACGCCGGTCGCGGGCGGGTCGATGCCGAGTTCGAGCGATGGCAGCGCGGTCATGTGGCCGATGCGTTTCGCCGCGACCTGATCCATGGAGACCGCGCCGCTGCGCAAGTCGCTGCCCGTGGTGCGCGTGATCGTGGTGCCGGTGAGAAAGCCGCCGGTCTTCACGTAGTGACCGTCGCCGGTGTTGGTCGCGGCGTTCCAAAGATTGCGAAGGACGAGCACCTCGTCCTTGTGCGGCGCGAGCGGCTGGAGGATCGGCGAAAGCTCGAAGTCGCGGCCCGCGCCGGTGGGGTTCCATTTGCCGGGGCAGACGCCGTTCGGCATGTACAGCACGGCCATGCGCACGGGCGTGGCGGCGGCTCCGGCGGCAAGCGCGGACGCGGGGCGCATGGCCTCCAGCCACGGCAGGCAGAGCGTGGCGCCGAGGCCTTTGAGGATGGTGCGACGGGAAAGGGGGGCGGTTTTCAAAATGGTGTCAGGGGTGTGGCGCAGGCTTCCGCACTCATGGGTTCGTCGCGACAGCGGCAGTGCCGCGACGGTTTTGGAAAGGGTAGCTCTTCACGATTTCGAGAACCAACGTGTCCACCCGATAGTCCGCGCCCGCCAGCAGTTTCGCGGTGTGGCGGACGGTGGGCACGTCGTAGGATTCGAGGCCGCGGTTGAGCGCGTAGGCGTACATTTTTTCGGTGACGTTGCGGGCAAAGACGTCTTTGTGTTTCAGCAAAATCGCCTTCAGCTCGGCGGGCCCGCTGAACTTTTCCCCGCTGACCATCTCGCCCGTGGCATCCACCGGCTGCTCCGCGATCTGGGTGCGCCAGCGGCCGATGGCGTCGAAATTTTCCAAGCCGAAGCCGAGCGGATCGAGCCGCTTGTGGCAGCCGGCACACTCCTCCTTGGTGCGATGCTTTTCCAACTGCTGCCGCAGCGTCAGTCCGTCCTTCGGCTTGTCATTCGTCGGCAAGCTTTGCACGAGCGGCGGTGGTGGCGGCGGCGGGGTGCCGAGGATTTGTTCGAGGATCCATTTGCCCCGCAGCACCGGGCTCGTGCGGCGCGGGTACGAGGTGAGCGTGAGCACCGCGCCCATCGTGGCGACGCCGCCGCGGTTGCGGTCCTTCAAAGCGACGCGTTGAAATTTTTCGCCGGTCACGCCGTCGAGTCCATAGAGCTTGGCGAGGGGCTCGTTCACGTAGGTGTAATCGGCGTCGAGCAGGCGGAGCAGGCTGCCGTTTTCGCGCACGAGCGCGTGGAAAAACTCGACCGGCTCGGCGAGCATGGCGTCGCGCAGGGCGGGCGTGTAATCGGGGAAACGCTTGGCGTCGGGCTGGGCGGAGGTCGTGAGTTCGTCCACGCGCAGCCACTGGCCGGCGAAGGTTTCCGCGAAGGCGCGGGCTTTGGGATCGAGCAGCATGCGCTTCACCTGCGCCTCCAGCACGGCGGGCTGGCGGAGCGTGCCGGCGTAGGTGACGCGGAAAAGCTCATCGTCCGGCATGCTCGACCAGAGGAAATACGAAAGGCGGCTGGCGAGTTCGTAATCGCTCACGGGCGAGGCGTTCAGGCCGCGCGGCACCTCGACGCGGAAAAGGAAATCCGGCGAGACGAGCACGCCGCGCAGCGCGTAGCGCACCGCGTCGTCAAATGATTCGCCGCGTGCGTCGGCCTGGGCGAAAAGTTTCAGCAGCAGCTCGATCTGCGCGGGCTCGACGGGCCGGCGAAAGGCGCGGGCCACAAAGCGCGAGATGTCCGTCCGCGCGGCGTCGGTCTTCGTCAGCACCGGGCCGGCGCGCACGGCGATGAGCCGCTCCGGCTTCGTCGCGGCGAGCAGCCTCGTGGCTACGGCGAGATACTTTTCCACCAGCACGGGCGGGGTGAAAAGCGTCGCCGAGTTGTTGTCGAAACCGCCGCCGCCGCCGCCGTCGGGCGGGAACTCGTCGGCGGGATGCGTGTCGAGGCCGAGCAGGTCGCGGATGGTGTTGTTGTATTCGCGTTTGCTCAGCCGGTGCAGCACCGGCTTGCCCGGATCGCGCGGCACGGCCAGCGGATCGGGATCATTCAGCGCGCGGTCGAGCCAGGCGATCAGGCGCTTCCGCTCGTCCGCGCTCGGCTGCGGCTTGTCGTCCGGCGGCATGGCCTCGTCGCGGAGTTCGACCAGCACTTTGTCCCACAGCAGCGGATCGCGATAGAGCGCCGCGAGGTCACTCACTTCATGCAACTTCACCCCGCCCTTCGCCTTCTCCGCGCCGTGGCATTTGAAACAAAACGTCTCCAGCACCGGCCGCACCTCCTGGGCAAAATCCGCCGCGCCCGCGCTGGAGAGCGCGAGCACGCTGGAGAGCAGGGCCGGGCGGAAAGTCATGCGGCCCATTCTATCACGGCTTCGCGTTGTTTCTTAGCATTGCTGGCGGCCTGCGGGGCGGCCTTTGCTTTGTGCAAAAGAGCGAGCGCCTCCTCTCTGGCGGCGACGTGCTTTTTGCCGGCGGCGTGGGCCGCACCGACCTGCCCGGCGGCGACCCCTCCCTGCTCTTCACCGGCATCCGCGATAAGGTCTTCCCGCTCGGCGACGACATCACCGTCCTCCCCGGTTGCTTTTCGGGTCATCCATTCAGGTTCTGTTTTATGAAAACCCCCTTTTTCTTCGCCCTTTGCGCCGCGCTCATTCTGGGAACGGCGGCGGTCATGGCCCAGTCATTTACCCTTGGCACCAGCCAGGTCAATGTCGCGGTGGCACCAGGGTTCAACCACGCGTCCTTGCCAGTGACCGTCACTCCCAGCGGCGGGGGGTTCGATTTCAGCCTGCTGCAAGTCTCGTCTGATTCAGCCTGGGTGACACCCAGCGTGGACTCAGTATCCGGGAAAATTGTCCTTTCCTTTGCCACATCCGCCCTCACGAATGCCAGTTACACCGCGACCATCATCGCCACGCACGGGGCGAACACCGGTTCGTTATTCGTCACTGCCGCCAGCGCACCCCTCAGTGTCTTCAAACTCATCGACGATCCCTTCCGTTCACGCACTTACGGACTTCAGTTGCAGGGCTTGAACCGCGGTTCCGTAGTGGTGCTCGATCCGGTGGCGGGCACGGCTGTGGCCAACGTGACCGTGGGACGGAAGCCGTCGGGCCTGGCGGTATCCACTGACGGGACCGAGCTGTTTGTCATCAACTGTGTGGATAAGACCATCTCGGTGATCGACCTTGCCACCTTGCAGCTAAAGGAGACGATTACCCTGTCGCTATTCGACAACTGGGGACAGAGCGATACCACCGCGAACATCGGCGTGGGGCCGAATAACATCCTGTATTACACCGACGGCGCATGGGCTCCGCCCCTCCGGGTGCTGAACCGCACCACCGGCGCGGTGCTCCAGACCGTCTTTATTGATCCAACATCTGGCTATGGCTTCGGAGACTTTGCGCTGACTAACAGCAAAAATCAGCTCTTTGGCTGGGCTCAATATGGATGGACCGCAGGCTGGGCTGGCTCCTATGTGTCGAAGTTCACGGTCGCTGCCTCCGGCTTGCTGACTTACGTCCAGAGCACCCCGGTCAGCTACCCTACGCCGCTGAGCCGCGATCCATTGGAGACTCCCGTGCTGGTCGCCAGCGATGACGCCACGGTTTTTGTTAAAAAATGGGCCGTCGCTCCGGCCACGATCACGACCGTCAAACAAGGGTTTCCCAACGACATCTATGCCATTACCCCAGGAGGCGAAGTAGCAGTGACTTCCAACGCCATCTATGAAGTGGCCACGGGCAGCAGACTGTACGACCTGCCCTTCACCACGACCATCCAGACCATCACTTCCGACTACAGCCGGCTGGTGCTTTTCAATGCGACGGCCCGCAGCTTTCAGTTCGTGGATCTTTTCGCGGCCATCGGGCCGCAGGTTATGGGCCGGACGATCGGCCCATTGGACGGCTCCATAGTGCTGGCACCCACCGCGCTGCAGTGGAAAGCGCGCTTGCGGGCGTGAGCAGTTACCGGGTTTATCTCGGCACCACGCTCGCCTCGGTGACTGCCGCGAACCCCGCCAGCCCCGAATACCGCGGCGAGGTCAACGGGCCGTCGTTTGCCCTGTCCAACACCCTGGCCCCCGGGGTCACTTACCTTTGGCGAGTGGATGCAATCTCCCCGCTCGGCGCGACTCCAGGCAATGTTTATTCATTCACCGTCTCTACCATCTCCGCCAGCAGCGCGTCGGTCAATGTGGCCACGGTTCGTGGACACGCCGATTTCAAGACCACGATCGCCTTGGATGCCGCGACCGCGGGAACGGCCTGGCAGGCTTCCGCAAACCAGCCTTGGGTCACCTTCACCCAGTCGGCTGGCGTCACGCCGGCGACCTTGGAGGTGCATCTGAATGCGTCCGCACTGCCACTTGGGAATAACACGGCTGCCATCACGCTATCCAACACGAGCGGGGCACTGTTCACCCTCCCGGTAAAGCTCAAGGTCGAGCCGCTGGTTCTGACCGTGATCAAATCCGACCCTTTGTCCAAGTATGCCTACGCGATCAGCGAGGATGCCACGGCGGCCTCACCCAATGCCTACCTGCTGGAGATCGACACCCAGACCGAGGGCATCACGCGCGTCGTGCCGGTGGGAAACTCCGGCACCGACCTGGCCATCCACAATCCAGACAATCGGATCTATGTGCCAAACTGGCTTCCTGGATCGGTGCGGGCGATCGATAAGACCAGCTTTGCCCAAGTGCGCACCTACGCTTTCAATCCGTACCCCACTTCGACCTATTCCGGCTATGCCTTCCGCGTGACGCGTGCGGCGGCCACGGTTCCGCTGAATATTATCGGACAAAGCTATTTGGAATTTGCCTTTCGCGCGGGCAATCAGGCAGTGGACGAAATCGCCTACTGGAATAACTCTGAAGCCGGGGAGGGCGTCGTCGTGGAATTCAGTCTCGATGGTGTTACCTGGCAAACGCTCCAAACGCTCGACACCGTTTATCCAAGCTATGCCGCCTGGACAAACTTTGTCATCGCGCTGCCCGCGGCGACCCAATCGTCGGCCACGCGCTTTCGCTGGCGCCAGCTCGCCCATAGCGGCGGCACCAATGACACCTGGGCGCTGGAAGACGTATGCCTCTGGGCACCCGTGCCGCCGGCGCCGAGCGCACCGCCGTTCATCATTACGGCGGTCAATTCTTCCTCCAGCATTGCCATTTGGTGGGTCGGCTCCACTGGGGCTTCCAGCTATCAGGTGGAACGCACGGGCAATGGCAGCGCATGGAATCCCGTGGCGACAACCAGCGTGACGCAAACGTATTTTACCGACACCGGCCTGCGCGCCGGCACCTGGTACCAATACCGGGTCAAAGCCATTAACCTTGGCGGCATCTCCCCTGCGTCGAGTGTCTCCATCGCCTCCACGCTAAGGCAGATCGACGAATGGCGTCTCGCCCACTTTGGCACCACGGATTCCACGGGTGCGGCCGCTAGCATGGCCGCCGGCCCGGATGGTATCACCAACCTAGCCAGGTTTGCCTTCAACATGAGCAACACCGCTGGCGTGGCGGGTGTCATACCAGGGTCGGGGCAGGCGGGTATGCCCTCGATCCGGCTCGACCCTTTGACCCATCGGCTGCGGGTTGAGTTTATCCGCAGAAAATGGGCGGCGAATCCAGGAGACAGTTACGAAGTTCAGTTCTGCAGCGACTTGAGTTGCTTTGTCCCAGGCGGGGCTCCTGTTCAGGTCACGTCGATCAATGGGATCTTCGAACGTGTCGTCTGGGAGGATGCGGTCAGTATCAACGAGTCAGCCGTCCGTTTTGCCCGCGTCAAACTTACCGAGACCCCTTGAATTTTCGAATAGCCAAGGATCCGGCGCTTGCTCCATGACGGCACACAGATGGAGACAAAAAGCTAGGGAGCATCCATGTTCATCCGTGGCGCGATGGGTTTTGGATCACGCTTGAGAATCGCGCTGCGCAGTTCTGGGTTGCACTTTGCATCCGCACCTCCCGTCATCGCCTCCCGCAAACCACCGCACCACCCTACATGCCCGACACCTTCACCGGCGGAATCTTCGACACGAACTGCTTCTTTCTCCCCGAGCACGGCATCCTCATCGACGCCCCGCAGGACGCCGCCGCCTGGCTCGCCACGCGCGGCTACGCGGTGAAAACGCTGCTCCTCACCCACGGCCACATCGACCACGTCTGGGACGCCTCGCGCATCCAGCGCGAGCACGGCTGCCGCGTCGGCTACCACGCCGACGGCGAACCCATGATCACCGTGCCCGACTTTTTCCGGCAGTTCGGATTCGGCTGGGACATCGAGCCCATCACGCCCGGCTTTCACATCGCGGAAAGCCCCGCGCTCACCATCGAGGGCGTCGATTTCCAAGTCCTGCACGTCCCCGGCCACTGCCCCGGCAGCCTGTGCTTCTTGCAAAAGAGCGAGCGCCTGCTGTTTGGCGGCGACGTGCTTTTCGCCGGCGGCGTGGGCCGCACCGACCTGCCCGGCGGCGACACTGCGCTGCTGCTCACCGGCATCCGCGAAAAGGTCTTCCCCCTCGGCGACGACATCACCGTCCTCCCCGGGCACGGCCCCGCGACGAAAATCGGCGTCGAGCGCCGGACGAATCCTTACGTCGGCGAAGGGTGAGCCAGCGGGACTCCCTTCTCGCTCCGAAAGCAAGGCTCGCGGAGCAGTGACACGGCCTGGGGCCAGCGGACGCAGGGCTCCGCTATTTGGCGAAAACCGACCGCCGTGCGTCGTCGCCAAGCACCTGCCATTTTCCCGCCGCCAGCGCGCCGAGCCGGAACGCGCCGATGCGCACGCGCACCAGCCGCAGCGTCGGATGGCCGATGGCCGCAGTCATGCGCCGCACCTGATGGTTTTTCCCCTCGATCAATTCGAGCGCGAGCCACACGTCGGCCACGTTTTTGCGAAAGCGAATCGGTGGCTCGCGCGGCGGCAGCGCCGGCTGCGGA
>JANXWQ010000192.1 GCA_025351065.1 Chthoniobacter sp.
CATTTTTCGGCGGGCACCTTCACGTCGGAGAGGATGAGCAGAGTGGGTTTGCGCTCGTCCTTTTGATCCACAAACGCGGTGGCGAAGGCGAGGGTGACGGCCGGTTCGCCCTTGGTGGCGCAGGTGCCTTTGGCCGTGCCGACGGCGGGCGGTTCGGCGAGGGAGGTGGCGGTGAAAAGGGCGAGGGCGAGGAGCAGGGCGGTGTGGATTTTCATGGGTTGGGTGGAAGTTATGGGCGGGTGATTTTGAGGTGGAGAAACTGCTGCGGGCCGGCGGCGAGGGGAATGCTGGCTTTGCGGATTTCGAGCGGTCCGCTCATGCCGGTGAGTGCGTCGGGCACGTCGGTCCAGGTGGCAAGGTCGGTGGAGACTTGCGCGTGATAGGTGATGCCGGTGTGCGCGGGGTCGCGGGTGAAGGTGAGCGTGAGCGAGGGCACGCCGCCGATGATTTCATTCGCGACCTGCGGGCCGGCGTCGGGATGTGCGGCGGGCGTGGTGCCGAGGAAATATTCGGCGAGGTTCGGCAGGCCGTCGCCGTCGGGGTCGGCGTTGTCGCCGCCGATGAGCGCGGTGTTTGCGGCTGCGCCGAAGTGGGTGAAGAGCCACGCTGGGAATGGCGGCTCGGCGACGGTGAGCGTGCTCACGGTGATCCCGCCGAGGGAGCCGTAGAGCGGGTTGGAAAGCGTGGCGGTGAGCGTTTTGCTCGCGCCGATGACGGGGTTGTTGAGCAGCGCGACGGAGATGGTTTTTGGTGCGGTGTCGCTGTCGGCCCAGCTCAATGTGCCGCTCGCCGTGGAGTAGTCTGTGCCTGCGAGGGCTGTGCCGTCGGCGGTGGTGAAATCGACGCTGACCGGGCCGGTGGTGCCGCCGGTGCGGGTGACGGTGAGCAGCGCGGGGAGCGCATTTTTCAAAGTCGAAACGCCCGGCGCGGCATGCTGCACGGAGCCGGGCGGGTTGTTGCTTTTCCAAAACGCCAGCAGCGTGCCGAGCGCCTCGGGCTGGTTTTGCGGCACGCCGAGATTGCCGGCCTGGTCGGCGGTGTTCACGCCGTGGCAGACGGCGCAGGTGCGGACTTCGCCGGGCGCGAAGCTGACCCAGTAGCGTTCTTTCACCTGGCTCTTCGTGCCCGCGCCGTCGAGCAGGTGCCAGGTGAGCGCGCGGCCCGCAGGGACGATGGCGGCCCACGAGCCGTCGTTGCCGAGCTTCACCGCACCGGCGGGTGCGCCGGCGATGGCGGGCATTTCGCCCACGGTGTCGTGCAGCGGGACGGGCATGACGCGGCGGCCGGGGAGCACGGGGGCGTTCGGGTTCTGGCCGTTGAGCGTGTAGGCGCGGAGGGCGTCGGACTGCATGATTTGCAGCCAGCCGATGTCGTAGATTTTTCCCGGTGCGCCGATGGTCTGCGTGCCCGACCACGCGACTTTGAGATTGTACGGCTGCTGCTTGTCGGCGGCGTCGCGGTGCGTGGAGCCGCGGTTCACGACGGCGGCGTAGTTGTGGGTGCGGAGCCAGTTTTGAAACGTGGGCGCATGCACGCCGACCTGCGCGAAAACCGACTGCTCCACGCTGGCGATGCTGCTGCCAAGCTGCGTGGGCGCGTTTCGCGAAATGACTTCGACCGGATCAATCTCCCACAGCGGCGCGCCGGTGTAGGTGAGCTGCGTGCCGCCCGCGAAGTAACTGATGTTCGTCACGTTTTGCGGCGTGGTGAGGTTGTTCGTGAGGTCGGGCACGAGCGTGGTCACGCCTTGCACGGGCGAGGCCATGAGCATGCGCAGGCGAAAGGTGTAGCGCGACAGGGGATGCGCGGCGTCGGCTCCGTTGTTCGTGTCGTACTGCTTGGCCGGGGTGTGGACGGCGAGCAGGCTGCCGTCGCTGAGCGGGAGCGGATTGCGGTAGATGTCCACGGGCGTGCCGAGCGGCGATTGCAGCGCGGGATTCGGCACGCTCACGGGCGGCGTGACGTAGGTGATTTGCATGGTGTCCGGGTTCACGCCCAGCGCGCCGTTGTAGCTGAAAATCGCGGACGCGGAGTGGGTGCCAAACTCGGGCGGCGTGACCGCGTAGAAAGTGCCGGGGCTCGCGGGCGCTTCGGTGAGGTGGAGAAAATTCAGCGCGACCGGGTGGTTGAAAGTGAGCGTCACTAGATTGGTCGCGTCGTCGGTGAAACTGCCGCGCGCCGGCGCGGTGCCGCCGAACTCGTGGCGACCCACATGATTTTGCACCTCATGGCCTGCGCCGTCCTCGCGGCACTCCCACGGGAAAAACTGGTTGAACGCATTGCCGTTCAGGTTCGTGTTGAGGAGCGCCGTTTTGTCGAAGTTCCGCGGCTCGGGATAGCTGTTGTTGGCCGCGTAGTTGGCCGGCGTGCCGAGGGTGAAAACGCCGCCCGGCCCTTCGGTATCGAAGGTGCCGTTGCCGTTGGTGGTTTGCGTCCAGCTCTCGCCGATCGCCGTGTTGGCGGGGCGGTCGTAGGTGGCGGCCACGTCGCGGGAAAGATGATCCCATTGCACAAACAGCACGCGCCCCGCGCTGTCGATGAACGGCGTGAATGCGCCCGACGGCGCGTGGACGATTTGTTTCAGCGCGTTGCCGTTCGCGCGGTCGAGCCGCCAGAGGCCGGTGTTGCACGGGAGCGAGAGGTATTCGTCGAGCTGCGGGTAAAGGCCCGTCTGCATCGCGCGCGGCGCATCGGAGACGAAGATGATGCGATCCTGCGTGTCGTAGCAGGCTTGGAAATTGTTGTAGCCCGCGGGTTGCCCGGCGACGTAGCTGACCTGCGGCACCTGCCCCGCGCCGAAGTTGGTGATTTCGTAAAGCTGCCAGTGGAAAATCGTGGTGTCGGCGGCATTGGCGGGCGCGCCCGTGACCATCGAGAAGATCGCCTTTTGCCCGCCCCAATGCACAAACGGATGCTGCACGGCGATGCTGCCCGCGCCTTGGAAACCGGTGGCGTTGCCGTTCGCATCCACCGGCCCGCCGAGGCTCGCGGCGGCGAGGAGATTGCGCCGCGCGCCGTTCGCGTAGCGAATCCACAGCGAGCCGCCGCGCCCAGCGTGCAGCGGGTCGGCGAGCGGGCTCTGCATCGTCGTCGTCACGTTCATTTTCGAGAGCGTGATGTCGTGGTTCAGCCCCTCGTCCGGGATGGGCATCTGCGTGACGTAGAGGATCGGGTTGGGCGGATTGGTGGCCGCCGCCGGCAGGGCGGCGAGAATGGACGCGGCGAGAAACAGGCGGAGGGATTTCATGGGGTGGCGCGGTTCGCTGGCAGGAAAAGTAGTCCCGATTGAAGCGGATGCCATTCCACATCCCCGGCAAAATCCGCCGCCGCCCGCCGCGGCCCGAACCTCCTACGCCGGGCGGAACTCCGGCCCGCCAGCGGCCTCGCCCAGCTCGGGCTGGGTCAGCTCGTCCTGCCCGATGGCCAGTTCGCCGCTGAAGTAACCGCCTTTCTCGACGACGAACGACCGCGCCTGGATGCTGCCGTCGAGCACGCCGCCGGACGCCACTTTCACGCAGCCGTCGCAGTGGATGTTCGCGGAAATTTTCCCGTGGACTTCGACGCCGCGCGCCTTGACCACGCGGGCAAATTCGATGTCGGCCTTTTTGTCGATGACCAGCAGATGCGCGTCGAGTTCGCCGAGGAACCGACCCTGCACTTTCATCCGCGCCTCGCCGGTGCAGAGGAGCTGGCCGCGCAGCTTGCCCTCGATGACCGCCGCGCCGCACGCGATCTTCGCGCTGGTCACGTCGCCTTTTGCCGTGATGACGATCTCGCCCTGCGTCTGGATGCTGCGCCCAAACGGCCCCGCAATTTTGAAATCGCGCAGGTCCACGTACGAGCTGCACTGCGGGCACAGGCTGGACTGCGCGGCGCTGCTGACCTGCTGCCGGTGGCCGCAGCTAAAGCAGCAGATGTCGCGGACTTTTTCGCCCGCGACCATCTTCGACAGCTTGTCGAAAATGGACGGCCCCTTGAGGCTCGCGACTTCTTTCGCCAGCAGCTTCTCGATTGAATAATGCTGCCCGCATTTGCGGCAGAAAGTCGATTTGGCAAAAGCCGACTCGAGCTGGCTGAACCCGCAGTGCGGGCAGTCGGCGCTGACCTTCTCGCCTTGCTTGGGAGTATTGGCCACGACGGGCCGCGCTTAGCGCGCGGGGACGGCCGCGCGCGGGGCGGCCTCGGGACGCGCCGCACCCTTCGGCGTCACTTCGGATTTGCCGACAAAAGTCGCGCCTTCCTCGATGACCAGCCGCGCCGCTTTGAGGTCGCCGTGCAGGACGGCGCGGGCCTTGAGTTCGCAGCGCTCTTCGACGGTGATGTTGCCATGCACTTTGCCCAGCACGGTGGCGGACTTGGTCTTGATCTCGCCGCGGATTTCCGCGTTTTCGCCCACGGTCAGCGTGCCCGTGGAAGTGATCTCGCCCTCGACCTTGCCGTCGATGGTGAGTTCGTTTTGAAACTTGATGGAGCCTTTGATTTCGACGTCAGCGGAAAGCAGGTTTTTGCCGGAGGAGATGTCAGCCATGTGGAGTGATTGGTGATTGGGTTAGCGGGTGGTGTGGATGGGTCGCGCGCAGCTTTTTTCGGTGGTGAAAAACGCCCCGCGGTGACGAAGTGGCGGCGACTATGGTGCGCGGAAAAAACCGTGTCAACGCCCGCCGCGCAGATTCACTTCGGAGCAGGCATCCCGGACAGTTTTTCCAGCTCGACGCTCACCCCGGTGACGACCTCCAGACTTTCCCCCGCCGCGAACGAAAACGGCAGCGGCAGGTTCGGCAGATCGTCGAGCATCAGTGGCGGCTCCGTGTCGGGGCGGTCGCCGGGAACCCGCTTCGGCAAATCATCCGCCGCCGCCAGGCGAAGTCCGGCGACGCGACCGAGGCGCGGAAAAAACAGGGCCATGCCGCGAGCTTACGCCGCCCGGAATACGGGGCAAGCCGGCGTCCTGCGCCACGGGAAAAACCGTGGAAAGCATCCGTTGCGCGCGCCGGGACGATCCTTTAGTCTGAGCGGCTCTTTTTCCAGCAACCACCGACATCTATGGCTCAGCCCGATCCTCGTTCACCCAAAACCAACCGCCCGCCCAATGGCAACGGCAACGGCGGCGACCCAAATTTCAACTGGCGTGGGCTCGTGCTCTTTGCCATCGCCATCGCCATGCTCGGCGGAGCCTACGTTTTCCACAATGGCGGCGGGCCGATGATGGGCGTCGCGAAAGATCTGCCCTACCCGGATTTTGTGCGCACTTTGGAGGAGGATAGGCTGGTGAAAGACGAGAAGACGGGCGTCGCCTCGCTCGACCTCGTTTCGGAACCAGGTAGCGCGACGGATTTTGTCACCGGGGTGCGGAGGGAAAAGGAGAACGGGGCACCGGAGAAATTCAAGACGCAGGTCAACCTGCAGTACCAGCCGCATCTCCAATGGATGCTGGAGGAAAAATACAAGATCAAGGTGACGCCGAAGACCGACAGCACTTTCCTCGCGTCGGCGCTGCTGAATATCTTTCTGCCGCTGGGGCTGATCCTGATGGTTTTCTATTTCTTTTTCCGCCAGCAAATCCGCATGGCCGGCAAGGGCGCGATGAGCTTTGGCAAATCCAAGGCGCGCATGCTGGCGCGGGACAAAAACAAGATCACTTTCAAGGACGTGGCCGGTGTGCAGGAGGCCAAGGAGGAGGTGCAGGAGATCGTCGAGTTTCTGAGCGACCCGAAGAAATTCCAGAAGCTCGGCGGGCGCATCCCGAAGGGCGTGCTGATGATCGGCGCGCCGGGCACGGGCAAGACGCTGCTGGCCCGCGCCATCGCCGGCGAGGCGGACGTGCCGTTCTTTTCGATCAGCGGCTCGGACTTCGTGGAGATGTTCGTGGGCGTCGGCGCGAGCCGGGTGCGCGACATGTTTGAGCAGGGGAAAAAGTCCGCGCCGTGCCTCATTTTCATCGACGAAATCGACGCCGTGGGCCGGCACCGCGGGCACGGCATGGGCGGCGGGCACGACGAGCGCGAGCAGACGCTCAATGCGCTGCTCGTGGAGATGGACGGTTTTGACACGCAGGAGGGCGTCATCATCATCGCCGCCACCAACCGCGCCGACGTGCTCGACCCCGCGCTGCTGCGGCCGGGCCGTTTTGACCGCCAGGTCACCGTCTCGCTGCCCGACGTGAAGGGCCGCGAGGAAATCCTCCGTGTGCATGCGAAAAAGGTGAAGCTCGCGGAAAACGTGGACCTCTCCATCGTCGCGCGCGGCACGCCCGGCTTCTCCGGCGCGGAGCTGGCGAATGTCATCAACGAGGCCGCGCTCATTGCCGCGCGGCGCGGGTTGAAGGCGATCACGAACGAGGAATTTGAGGAAGCCCGCGACAAAGTGCGCTGGGGCCGCGAGCGCCGGAGCTTGGCGATGAGCGAAAAGGAAAAGGTCTCGACCGCCTGGCACGAAGCCGGCCACGCGCTCGTCAGCGTGCTGCTCGAGCATACCGACCCGCTGCACAAAGTGACCATCATCCCGCGCGGCGGCGCGCTCGGCGTCACCATGTCGCTACCCGTGGGCGACCAGTATTCGCTGGGCAAAAAAGAGGCGCTCGACCGGCTGGCGATGACCGCCGCCGGACGGATCGCCGAGGAGCTTTACACCCACGATCTTTCCACCGGCGCGGGCATGGACATCAAGCAGATGACCCGGCTCGCCCGCAAGATGGTCTGCGAATGGGGCATGAGCGAAAAGATGGGCATGGTCGAGTACGGCAAGAACGACGACTACGTCTTCCTCGGCAGCAACCTCGGCCAGGGCCGCGAATACAGCGAGGCCACCGCCCAGATGATCGACACCGAAGTGCGCAAGCTCTGCGACGACGCCTACGCGCGGGCGCTGAAGCTCATCACCGACCACCGCGAGCGGCTTGAAATCATCGCCAAGGCGTTGCTCGAATTTGAGACGCTCGACGGCAAGCAGATCAAGGACATCCTCGAAACCGGCGGCATGCAGACCCCGCCGCCGCCCGTCGCCGGCAAGCGCCCGCGCCCCACCGAGCCGCCACCGCTCGTGCGCCCCGAAGGCACCACCATCGCGCCTGATTTTCCGCCCGGCCTGACCGGCGCGCCGGCGTAGCGCGGCCATGCCCGGCCCGGTGCCCCAGCCCATCGCGCCCGAGGAACTCCCCGCGCTCGCCCGCGCCGTCATCGCGCGCGCGAAATTTCCGCAGCTCGCGACCGTCGATGGCGACCAGCCGCGCCTGCGCCCCGTCTCGCCGGTGCGCGTGGACGGCTTCACCATCTACGTCGCGAACCTCCGCAGCTACGGCAAGACGCACGAGATCGCCGCGAACCCCAAAGTCGAGCTGTGCTACCTCGACGAGCACCACGACCAGGTCCGCATCACCGGCACCGCCGAAGTGCTCACCGACGCCGCCCTGCTCCGCGTAATCTGGGACAGCAACCCGCTCCTCCGCCGCTACCTCGGCTCGCCCGAAAACCCCGCCCTCATCATCTACCGCATCCGCCCCGCCCGCGTCCGCTTCATGCGCGAATGGGCGCTCGAATACCACGAGGTGCCGCTGGGCGGGTAGGGCGTTTGCCCGTGCTCGGCTGGCGCTACGGAGGGGTCTGCCGGTGGAAACGCACGGCGCTTTTTCATCCCAAAGCTAGAACCCTTCGCCTAACTTCCGGCCATGCCTTTCCTCGCCAAAGCCTCGCTCAAAGCTCCGATCCTAGGCAGTCTGAATAGCGGGCCGCCGCCGCGCGCCCGCGCGCTGGCGGCTGATCCAGTTGACGACCTCGTCGTCCCGGCGGCGGATGGCAAGGTGCTGCGGCCTGCGGCGGCGGAGTTCGACGGGCTGCTGCCGTTCAATTTGCGGACGACGGTGCGGCCGCTGGTCATCGCGCAGTGTCGGACGGCGCAGGGCGTGAGTCTGGCGGTGCAGTGGGCGCGGCAGCATGGGGTGGCGCTGTGCGGGCACGGCGGGGGACATTCGTACGAGGGGTTTTCGTCGTGCGCGGGGATCATGATTGATGTGCGGAAGATGGACGCGGTGGTCATCGACGCGGCGAACCAGACGGCGCGCATCGGCGCGGGCGCGCTGCTGGGCGATGTGGCGGAAAAGCTGTTCGTGAAAAAATTTGCGCTGCCCGCGGGCACCTGTAAGCCGGTGGGCATCGCGGGGCTGACGCTGGGCGGCGGGCACGGCGTGTCTTCGCGGAAGTTTGGCCTGACCGCGGACAATCTGCTCGCGGCGAAAATCGTGGATGCCACGGGCGCGGAACTGACGGCGAGCGCGACGCAGAACGCCGATCTTTTTTGGGCGCTGCGGGGCGGGGGAGGGGGAAACTTTGGTATCGTGACTGAGTTCACTTTCAAGATTCATCCGGTGGATCGCGCCATCGCCTTTCGCCTCGTGTGGCCGAATAATTTCCCCACTGCCGCGCTGAAAAAGTGGCAGGGCTTTGCGCAGTCGGCGGCGGACGAACTCGGCTTCGTGCTGGTGATGAGCGGCGGGCAGGGGCACATCACCGGCATCCGCTGCACGGGCCAGTATCTGCCGGCGGTGGCGGGGCAAACGCTGACGGTCAGCGCGCTGCGGACGCTGCTTGCGCCGCTGCTGTCGGTGGGGAATCCGACGCTGACGACGCGGCAGTTTTCCTACATCGAGGCGGCCCGTTATTTTGCCGGCAACGGCGATCCGAACCGCGTTTTTTTCAAGGGCAAGTCGGACTACTCGATCGGCGCGCTGACGAACGACGGGGTAAGCGCTTTCATCAGCGCGCTGCGCAATTCGGCGTCGCCGGTCGCGGCGATTTTCGAGGCCTACGGCGGCGCGATCAATCGCGTGCCGGAGGCGGACACGGCTTTCCCGCACCGGGGCGACACGCGCTTTTGCATCCAGTATTTCGCCGAGTGGTCGTCGAGCGCGGCGACGAATAAAAACGTGGCGGCGGTGCGGGCCTTGGATGCGGCGATGCGCCCGCATCTGCCCGGTTTTTCCTACGTAAACTACATCGACCTGGACCTCACGGACTGGGCGAACGCCTACTACAAAGCAAACCTGCCGCGCTTGCAGGCGGTGAAGCAGCAGTACGATCCCGGCAACGTCTTTCACTTCGCCCAAAGCATCCCGCTGCCGGTGTGAGCGCGCCGCGGGCGGACGCTGGCTTTTTTACTCCACGAGCCCGTAAGTGCGGACGGTTTGGACTTTGCCTTTGAGCGAGTGCTCGCCGGTGTCCTTGAACTTTTTCTTGTCGGGCATTTCGTCGGCGAAATCGCCGGACATGAGCACGCGCTGGCCGAGTTCTTTCGAGAGCGCTTCGAGGCGGAAGACGGTGTTCACGGCGTCGCCGATGATGGTGGCGTCGCGGGCGGCGGAGACGCCCACGTTGCTGCACGTCACGCGGCCGTAGTGCAGGGCGACGGCGATGCGGAATTTTTCGCCATTCGGCCAGGTGCGGGCGTCGGCGAGGGCGATTATGCGTTTGGCGGCGGCAAAGGCGGTGCCGCAGTCTGAGACGCCGCGCCCGGTCACGCCCCAGTAGGCGAGCATGGCGTCGCCGATGAACTTGTCGATCGTGCCCGCGCCCTGGGCGACGATGTTGCCGGTTTCGCGGAACCACGCGCCGAGGGTTTGCGCCATGTCTTCGCCGGACACTTTTTCCGACATCGTGCTGAAGCCGCGGATGTCGCATACGAGGAGCGCCACGGGCCGCGCCTCGACGACCGAGTGATCGACGCTGCCGACCATGGTCATCGCATTCGTGTCGCTGCCGGGCTCGTCGTCGTGCTCGACGAAAATCATCTGGTTGTCGGCGATGCGGATTTTCGCGCCGTCGGCGAGGGTGACGGGCATGACCACGCGCTCGTCGTTGACGTAGGTGCCGTTGCGGCTGCCGAGGTCGATGAGTTGGTACTGCCAGCCGTTGTGGCAGCGGATGAGCGCGTGCTGCCGCGAGACGAGCGGGCTGAAGCTGAGGCAGACGGAGTTTTCCCGCGTGCGGCCAATGGACGCGGTGTTGCCGATGCCGACCTCGAAAGGTTCGGCGGTGGCGGGCTGGATCTTGAGTTTCGCTCCCATTGGGTTCGGTCAGTATGCGGGTTGCAGATTGCGCATGGCTGCAAAAAACTGCAACTTCTCACGCTGCTCGCACGCAATCCGCATACGTAGAAACATTCATGCCCGAGGCCGCCATTTTCGACCACTACGAAGTTCAGACCCGCGATGACGGTTCGCTGTACGAACTCGGGCGCGGGGCCATGGGCATCACCTACAAGGCGTTCGACACCAGCCTGCGCATGACCGTCGCGCTGAAAGTCATCAACGCGACGTATCTGAACAGCGAGGTCGCGCGGCAGCGGTTTGTGCGCGAGGCGCGGTCGGCGGCCAAGCTGCGGCACCGGCATGTGGCTTCGGTTTTTCATCTCGGCACGGAGGGCGACACCTGGTTTTACGCGATGGAATACATCGACGGCGAAACCGTCGAGGCGCTTATCAAGCGCCAGGGACCCCTCGCGCCGCTGATGGCGCTGACCATCACGGCGCAAGTCGCGCGCGCGCTGAACGCGGCGGCGGCGCAGGGGCTGGTGCATCGCGACATCAAGCCCGCGAACCTCATGCTCGTGCGCGAGGACGACGAGATCGTGGCGAAGGTGATCGATTTCGGTCTGGCGAA
>JANXWQ010000224.1 GCA_025351065.1 Chthoniobacter sp.
GTTCGCGGAGCATCCGTATAAGCGCCCGACGATTGGGAACATTCCCGAGCTGAATGCGGCGACGATTGAGGATGTGCGGGCTTTTCACGCGACCTACTACCGGCCGGATAATTCGACGCTGGTGGTGGTGGGTGATTTCGAGGCGGCGCAGTGCGATGCGTGGGTGGACAAATACTTCGGCCCGGTCGCGAAGCCCGATGCGCCCGTGCCGCGGGTGACCGTGAAGGAGCCCGCGCGGACGAAGGAGCAGCGGCTCACGGAGTACGACGCGCAGGTGCCGCTGCCGGCGGTCGCGGTCACGTATCTCGGGCCGGCGGCGCGGAGCGAGGACGCGCTGGCCTTCGAGATTGCGCAGGAGATTTTGGCCGGCGGTGAATCATCGCGGCTGTATCAGCGGCTGGTCTATGAAAAGGCGCTGGCGCAGAGCGTGGAGTTTCAGGCGGACCTGCGCGAAGACCTCGGGCTGCTGACGTTTCAGGTGGTGCTCGCGAGTGGAAAAAAGGTGGCGGATGCGGAGCGTGCGCTTTTTGCCGAGATCGAAAAAATCGCCGCGCAGCCGGTGAGCGATGCGGAACTGGCGAAGGCGAAGAACCGGCTGCTGACCGCGCGGCTGCATGAGCGCGAGACGTGCGAGGGGAAGGCGACGGCGCTCGCCCACGCGGTGCTCGTGCTCGGCGATGCGACGCGGGTGAACACCGACCTCGCGCGCTTGCAGAGCGTGACGGCAGCCGACGTGCAGCGCGTGGTGCGCGCGGCTTTCACCGATCCGAACCGGCTGGTGCTGGAGTGGCTGCCGGTGGCGATGAAAGGAGCGAAGAAATGAACGGCATATCGTATTCGGAAGTTTTTTTTAAACGCAGAGACGCAGAGACGCAGAGGACGCAGGGGGACGGAAATCTGCCTGCGAATTGGTGCGTGCAAGCTGCCGGTGCCAAATCTCTGCGCTCTATGCGTCTATGCGTTTCTGCGTTAAAAAAACAAACCGTCCGAGCGGCATCGGCGCGGCTCGGGAGGTCAGGTTTTTTCATCGCGTTGCTGCTGATGATGGGTGCGCGAGTTTTGGCTGAGGAGGATTTGCAGACGCCGCCAGCGGCGGGTGAGCGGCGGGAAATCAAGCTGCCGGAGCCGGTGGAGAAGACGCTGGCGAATGGGGTGCGGGTCATTGTTGTCGAGAGGCCGGCGCTGCCGATTCTTTCGGCGCAGTTGGTCATCAAGAGCGGTGGCGAGGTCGATCCCGCGGACGGCGCGGGGGCGATGGAGATGCTGGCTACGCTGCTGATGCGGGGTGCGGGGAAGCGGAGTGCGCCGCAGATTGCGCAGGCCATCGAGGCGCTGGGCGGGAGCATCGAGACGGGTGCGGGCTGGGACGCGACGGCGGCGAAGCTGACGATCATGGCGGCGCAGGCGGCGGCGGGGCTGGAGATTTTGGGTGAGGTGGTGCGGCGGCCGACGCTGGCGGCGGCGGAGGTGGAGCGGCTGCGGGCGGAGACGCTGGATGAGCTGCGAGTGAAAATGGAGGAGCCGGGCACGCTGGCGAAGGCGGCGACGGCGCGGGTGATTTTCGGCGACGGGCCATACGGGCACATGCTGGGCGGGACGCCGAAAAGCGTGGCCTGGCTGAGCCGCGCGCAACTCGTGAAGCTGCATGGCGCTTACTTCCGGCCCGACAATGCAGTGCTCGTTTTCGTGGGCAGTGTGACGGCGGAGCAGGGTTTTGCGTGGGCGGAAAAGTTTTTCGGCGATTGGAAAAAACCGGGCGCACCGCTGCCGGTGCGGCCCGTCGTGGAGTTGCCGTCGAAGCCGCGGGTGGTGGTCATCGACATGCCGAAGGCGGGGCAGGCGGCGGTGGTGGTGGGCAAGGCGGCGATTGCGCGGAAGGCGGCGGATTATTTTCCGGGCACGGTCGCGAGCGCGGTGCTGGGCGGCGGCTACAGCGCGCGGCTGAACGCGGAAATCCGCGTCAAGCGCGGGCTGACTTATGGCGCGTCGAGCAGCCTCGGGGCGCAGCGGTTGGGCGGCGCGTTTATCGCGGCGGCGCAGACGAAAAATTCCGCGGGGCCGGAGGTCGCGACGCTGATGCGCGCGGAACTCGACCACCTCGCCGCGGAGCCGGTGCCCGCCGACGAGCTGACGCCGCGCACGAGCACGCTGACCGGCGAGTACGGGCGTTCGCTGGAAACGAATGACGGCCTCGCCTCGCACCTCGCGAGCTGGGCGGTGCAGGATGTGCCGCTGGCGGCGTTGCAAAATTTCATCCCGGACGTGCTCGCGGTGAAGGCGGAGGCGGTGCAGAAATTTGCCGCGGAGCATCTGCGGAGCGCGGCGACGAGCGTGGTCATTGCGGGGCAGGTGGAGAGTCTGCGGGCGGCGCTGGGCGAGGCGTTCAAGGATGCGGAGATTATTCCGCAGGCGGCGCTCGATCTTGATTCCATCAGCCTCCGCAGCCCGGTGAAGGCTGTGAAGAAAAAGTAGCTGCCCCCGTCATTCAACGCCGCACCGAACCCACTGCCATGCCGAAAAAAATCTCCACCGCCGACCTCGCCGCGCGCTTTCGCATCACGAGCGGAAAACATTTTCGCCTCAAAGACCACGACCCGGCGGATACGTGGAAGTGCCACAGCAAGGACGCGGCGGCGCTGCTGGCGCTGGGCACGGAGCGGCTGGCGGCGTTGCAGGAAAAACTGTACGCGCAGGACCGGTGGGCGGTGCTGCTGATTTTTCAGGCGATGGATGCGGCGGGGAAGGACGGGACGATCAAGCATGTGCTGTCGGGGGTGAATCCGCAGGGCTGCCAGGTGACGAGTTTCAAGGCGCCGTCGGCGACGGAGCTGGATCACGATTTTCTGTGGCGCTCGACGTGCGCGCTGCCGGAGCGCGGGCGGATCGGGATTTTCAACCGCAGCTATTACGAGGAGACGCTGGTGGTGCGGGTGCATCCGGAGATTTTGCAGACGCAGCGGCTGCCGGCGCGGAAGCATGTCTGGCGGGAGCGGTTCGAGGACATCGCGGCATACGAGCGGCATCTCGGGCGCAATGGGACGGTGGTGCGGAAGTTTTTTCTGCACGTCTCGAAGGCGGAGCAGAAGCGGCGTTTTCTGGCGCGGCTGGAGGAGCCGGCGAAGAATTGGAAATTCTCCGCGGGTGATTTGAAGGAGCGGGCGCGGTGGGACGACTACCAGGCGGCGTACGAGGAAACCATCGCGCACACGGCGACGGCGGACGCGCCGTGGCATGTGATTCCGGCGGATGAGAAATGGTTCACGCGGCTGGCGGTGATGGCGGCGGTGATCGAGACGCTGGAGTCGCTGGAGCTGGCTTTTCCCAAAGTGGACAAGGCGCAGCGCGCGGCGCTGGCGGAGGCCAAGGCGGCGCTGACCGGCGAGGACTGAGCGGCAAATGGCGGGGCGCGGCGAATTCCTTTTGACGGCGCGGGAACGATGCACGAAAAACCACGGCCCTGCTTCGCCAGACGCGCCCGCGCGACGGCGGCGGCGCGCATTTTTTCCTCCCGTTCCCGCCCCCTAGGCGTCCGCATTTTCACCCACATCTCCGATCTATGAAAGCCCGCCCTGCCTCCCTGCCCGCCAAACATTTCCGCCCGCTGCGCGGCTCCATCGCCGCGCTGCTCGCGCTCGGCGCGCTGGCGCATGCCGGACAAATCTGGGACGGCGGCGGGGCGAACGGGCTGTGGAGCAACAACGTGAACTGGAACCTCGACACCGCGCCGAACTACACGCTGCGCCTGCAGTTCGCGGGCGTGCTGCAGCTCGCCTCGGTCAATGACGCGACGGGCAGTGTGGCTGGGTTGATTTTCAATGCCGGGGCCGGGGCTTTCACGCTGAGCGGCAATGCCATCACGCTGACGGGCACAGTGGCGACCGGGAGTATTGCGAATAATTCCGGCAGCTTGCAGACGGTCAGTTTCGGCACCACGGGCGTCACCCTCGGGGCCGCGCAGATTTTCAATGCCGGGGCGGTCGCGGGCGGGGGACTGGCGGTGACTTCCGATGTGGCGCTGGGCGCCAATACGCTGACTGTCACCGGCACGAACAACACCACGCTGAGCGGCGCGCTCACCGGCACGGGCGCGGTGACAAAAAATGGCACCGGCACGCTGCGGCTCAACGGCGCGAGCAGCTACACGGGGCAGACCACGATCAACACGGGGAAGGTGCAAGCGGGCTCGACGACGGCGCTGGCGCCAGGGTCGGCGTTCTTTGTGCAGGGCACGCTCGATCTGGCGGGCTTCTCGAATACGATTGGCTCGCTCGGCGGGCTCAACACCGGCGTGGTGGAAAATGTGGGGGCCACGCCGGCCACGCTGACGCTAGGCGGAGATAACAGCAGCCCGACTTTTCAAGGCACGATCATCGACGGCGTGGCCGGCAGCGCGCTGAGCATCCGCAAGGTCGGCACCGGCGCGGAGACTTTCTCCGGCGCAAACACCTACACCGGCGGCACGACGCTCGAAAACGGCACGCTCATCGCCGACAGCAACACCGCGCTGGGCACGGGCACGCTGACCATCACCGGCGTGGGTGGGCCGGTGACGCTGGGCAGCAC
>JANXWQ010000232.1 GCA_025351065.1 Chthoniobacter sp.
CGCTGCGCTGCGCTACCGCCGCGGGCGTCGCGCGGTGCGTGAGCAGCTCGATCTTGCCGTCGAAATCCTCAACCAGCGCGGAGAGGCTCTCGACCCAGTCGCCGCTGTTGTAGTAGGCCGTGCCCTCGATCATGCGGATGACGGGTGAGTGAATGTGGCCGCAGACGACGCCATCCACGCGGTCGCGGTGGGCATACTGGACGATGGCTTTTTCAAACTCGCCGATGAAGCTGACGGCGTTCTTCACGCTCTTTTTCACATAGGCGCTGAGCGACCAGTAACCGAGGCCAAAGAGGCGGCGCGCGGCGTTGACCGGCGTGTTCATTTTCAGCAGGAACTGGTAGCCCACGTCGCCAGCGTAGGCGAGCCACTTGATGTTTTGGATGACGGTGTCCAGCTCATGCCCGTGGATGACGAGCAGGCGGCGGCCATCGGCGGTGGTGTGGATGGCGCGCGGCAGGATCTCGACCGCGCCGAAGTGGCCGATGAAGCCGGCGACGAATTCGTCGTGGTTGCCGGGGATGTAGATGACGCGCGTGCCTTTGCGCCCGGCGCGCAGGAGTTTTTGGATGACGTCGTTGTGCGCCTGCGGCCAGTAGATGCCGCGCCGGAGCTGCCACACGTCGATGAGGTCGCCGACGACGTAGAGCGTCTCGAATTCGTGGTCGCGGAGAAAGTCGAGGAGCGCCTGCGCCTGGCTGCCGCGCGTGCCGAGGTGGATGTCGGAAATCCAGGCGGTGCGGTGGCTGTGCATGGCGGAGAAAAGACGCGGCGGTGACGAAAAGGCAACGGTTCTCCGGGCGCGGGGCGGCGAATTCACCTCGTCGTAACAATGCCGCCACAGCCCCGCAGCGAACCCGGGGTCTGATGACGGCATGAAGATGCGCCTTTGGAAACCGTCCGCCAAAATCCGGCCCGCGCCCGCGCCGCGGCGGAAATCCGTGGCCGCGATCCTGCGCGCGGCCTACCGCCGTTTTGCGAACGATGCAGCAACGTGCCGGGCCGTGCGGCGGTGCCTGCCGTGAAGTGCGGCCAGCGGCGGGTGACAGAGTGTGCTAAAATTATTGGCCCTAGATTTTTGTGACTATCGTGTGAACTTCCGCCGCTTTACTTCCCCTCCTTTGCCCATGAAAAAATCCCCCTTCGCCCCATCGTCCCGCCACCGGCTGACCCCGGGCTTGCGCGCGGCGCTCGCGCTGCTGCTCGGTCTGCCCATCGCCGCGGCCAGCGCCGCCACTTTTACCTGGGTCAGCGGGACGACGGGCAACTGGAGCGTGGGCGGCAACTGGGGCGGCAGCGCGCCGAGCGGGACGAATGTGACGGACGTGCTCGTCTTCGGCGGCGCGGTCGGGACAACGGTGGGCACGGCCCCAAACTACACGGCGACGAACAACATCGCGGCTACGCCTTTCCGCTTCAATCAGCTCACCCTCCAGACCACCGATGCCGGAGCCTCGGGGGTGGACAATTATGTCAACGGCAGCGCGCTGCAACTGACGGGCACGGCCCCGCAGATTTTGCAAAACGGGGCCGGGTTCACGCTGGATGCGCCGCTCGATCTCGCGGCGACGACGATTTTTGGCGGCAGCACCACGGGCACGGCGACGCTGAATTTCGCCGTCTCCGGCACGGTGGACATCACGAAAAACGGGCCGGGGACGTTTCGCTTCGGCACGCCCTACACGGCGCTCACCGTCCCCACCACCGGCCCTTCGTCGAACACTTGGTTTGGCCGGCTCACGATCAATGCGGGCGTCATCCGCTTTAACAACAACGCGCAGTCCGGCCCGACCGCACTGCGCGCCAATCCGGTGACGATGAGCGCCGCGACCACGCTGCTGTTTGAGCCCAAGGCGAGCGATCAGGCGTCGTCGCTGCGGCTCGGCACGCTCAGCGGCACTGGCGGAACGGTGGACGCGCAAAGCCAGTCGAGCGGTGGCAATCAGGACAGCGAGGACATCACCATCCACGCTTTCACGGACGGAGACTTCGCCGGCACGCTGCTCAATACGCATCTCGGCACGGGCAGCACCAAGGGCACTGTGACCGTGCGCGGCACGGCGGTGCAGACGCTAAGCGGGACGCTGAATGTCGAAAAAGACGTGGCCGTGGGCGGCGGTGCCACGCTACGGCTGGCTGGCTTCGCCTCGCTCAACGGGCAGGGCAGCGGAGCGATCGTGCTCAACGGCGGTACCTTCACGCTCGATAATGCGACGACCAACAGCACGGTGCGTTTGCGGGACGGCAGCGCCAGCAGCACCGGCATGGAAACCATTGGCGGCGGCACCTTTTCGTTCATTGGCAACGCGGCGGGCACCACCGAAACGCTCTCCCGGCTGCAACTCGGCACCGGCTCCAACCCGCGCTCCGGCGCGCTGACCGTGAGCGTGACGCACAACGCCGGGGTGTCGAATCCGACGGCGCTCAGCTTCCAAGCCTACGCGCGCGACCAAGGGCAAAACCCGTGCAACACCGTGAACTTCGCCGCCCGCAACGGCGCGGGCACGCCGCTCGCGCTCGGGCTCGCGGCAGCGAATCCGCGCATAAATTTCATCACGGTGCCGTCGCTGTTCAACGGCCTGCTCGGCAACACCACCAGCACCGTTGCGGCCGATGCCACGACCGTCGGCTGGGCCACCGTGAACGGGACCGATTTTGCCACCCACGGCGCGAACGGTATCGCGCCCGTAGCCATCGACGCCACGCCCCTCGCCGGCAGCGTCGGCAGCACCACCGCGAATATCAAACTCACGGCGAGTTTCGCGCCCGCGGCAGCCTACAGCGTCAACTCGATCAACCTCGCGCCGGCCAGCGCGGGCCAGACGCTCAGCCTTCCGGCGGCGGGCAATTTCACCGCGGCGGCCTACCTGCTCGCGGGCAGCACGGACTTTGCCATCACCTCCGCCGGAGCCGGCCTCGCGAACGTGGGCGGCAACACCGGGCCGCGTTATTTTCATGTGTCGCAGGCCGTGCTCACAGTCGGCGTGTCGCTTGCCGTATCGGCCACTTCGCCGGTGGTTAAAGCGGGCGACGGCACGCTCATCCTCACCAACGCGGCAAACGTGGGCGTCACCGCGCCGCTGGTCATCAATGCCGGCAGCGTGCGCGCCACGCCCGGCAGCAGCCTGCCCGCGGGTGAGCTGCGCTTGCGCGGCGGCGTGATCGAGATCACCGGCGGCGGCACGTTCACGCGCACCGTTGGCTTTGGCTCGGGAAAAATGACGTGGTCCGGCATCGACGGCCAGCCTGTGGGGGCCAACATCGCCGAAGAACGCGGCAACGGTGGCTTTGCGGCGGTCGGCGCGGATGTCACCGTGGATTTGAACGCGGTGGGCGCGACCAACTTCGCGTGGGAGGATCTCGGCTTCGTGGACAGCGGCTTCGCCCTCATCCTCGGCTCCCGCAACGCGACCGCGCGCGTCACTTTCGTCGATAACATAAATCTCACCCAGACTCCGCCGGTCGTGGTGCCGCCCGCCTTGGTGCCCGCGCTAAACTACAACGCCCGCGAAATCCGCGTCGTGGACAACCCCGCCTCGGCCGCCGACTACGCGCTCATCAGCGGCGTCATTTCCGGCAGCTTGCAAAACGACCTGCTCAAGACCGGCGACGGCCTCCTCGAACTCAGCGCCGTCAACACCATGCAAGGCAGCGTCCTCATCACCGGCGGCACGCTCCGGCTCATGGGCACGCTTTCCGCCAGCATCCTCGCCGACGTGCAAAACGGCGCGACCCTCGCCGGCACCGGCACTGCCAAGCTCGTGCTGCTGGAAAACGGCGGGCACCTCGCGCCGGGCAGCGGCGGGATCGGCACGCTCAACGCCACCGGCCTGACCTGGCGCGCGGGCGGCGTGGCGAATTTCGACCTCGGCGCGGCCAATGCGAGCGACCGCCTCGCGCTCGGCTCCGGCGCGCTCACCAAAGGCTCCGCGAGCGGCACCTTCGCCTTCGACTTCGGCGGCACCGGCGCGGGCGGGCAGACCTATACGCTCGCCACCTTTGGCTCCACGACCTTCGCCGCTGTGGATTTTTCGGCGACGAATCTCGCGTCCGGCGTCACCGGCACCTTCGCCATCACCGGCGGCAACACCCTCACCTTCACCACCAACGGCGCGCTCGCGCCGCTCGAAGCCTGGCGGCAGCAGTGGTTCGGCGTAGCGGCGACCAACAGCGGCAACGCCGCCGACATCGCCGACCCCGAGGGCGACGGCCTGGCCAACCTCGGCGAATACGCCCTCAGCAGCGGCACCCCGCTGACCTCCTCCACCGCGATCTTCCCC
>JANXWQ010000295.1 GCA_025351065.1 Chthoniobacter sp.
CGCTCCTCGCCGTTCATCCCCTCCCACCAACCCTCGCGCGACTGCAGCGGCAGCAACAGCTCGCCGGTGAGCTTTTTCCCCTCCTCCGCGTGCTTCCCGCCGCGCTGATACATGCCCTGCGCGTAGTAGTAGGTGGTGTAGAAAAACCAGCGGTCGCCCTGCTTTACCCCGTCCCGCAGCAGGTGCTCGGCGGCGCCGACGGTCTCCTCGGCCTCATACTCGCCGCAGACTTGCATCGCGAGCAGCCCTTCCGCCGTGGTGGAAGTCTCGCGGCCCGCGCCTTGGTAGCCAAAGCCCCCGGGCCGGTTCCGACCCTTCTTGTCGCCTTCGGGCGAATAGAGCCCCTTCATATATTTCACCGCGTCGTCGATGGCCTGCCGCGGCACGTCGAGCCCCGCATTTTTCGCGGAGCGCAAAGCCATAGTCTGCCACACGGTCACGGACATATCCGAGTCGCCCGCGTCCGGCGAATAGCGCCAGCCGCCCGTGTTGGCGTCGTTCTTTTTCACCTTTTGCGCGCGCAGCGTCACCTCGACCGCACGCCGGCATTTGTCGCGGATCAGCTCGTCCTGCTGCGCGTCGAAACCCATCCCGAGCATCTCCGAAAGCATCAGCGTGATAATCCCGTGCCCGTACATCCGCGAGCCGTCGGCCTCGCCAAAATAACCGTCCTTCGACTGCCCCTCGGGCCGCAGGACAAACGCCAGCGCCTTGCGCATGGCCAAGCCCTCCGGCGTCGGGTCGCCCGGCTGATGCCCGCACGAAGCCAGCGCCAACACCGCCAGCGAAGTCATCGCCGTCTCGTTGCGCTGCTTGTTGTGCAGCCCACCATCCGGCTGCTGCTGCGAGATCAGGTAGCCCGTCGCCTTTTTCAAAGCGTCATCCACCTTGTCTTCCGCGCACACCACGGCGGAGAAAAGTCCAACGCTCACGACCGCCGCCACGCACATCGCCGGCGCCAGGCCGCGGCCAATCGAGAATCGAAAATCGAGAATCGAGAATCTCATCACGGCTTTTTCGATTTCTCGGCGATGACGCGGTAGTACGTCTCGATCTGGTTGCGATATTCGCCAGCCACGCCTTCGCGCTGGCCCTGCGCGAGTTGCTCGGCCATTTGCTTCGGCAGCTTGCCCCAGTCGCCGGCCTTGTTCTTAGCCTCGGCCAGCGCGCCGTGGGAAAGCGCGGATGCCTGCGCCTTCGCGCCACCTTTGGAAACGGCTTGCTGTCCGCCCTGCGCCATTGGCCCGCCGGGCTGCTCGGAAGCGGCTTCGGAGCGGCCCGCTTTCATCGCCGCGGCGGCGGCTTGCGCGGCCTGCGCCATCGCGGCTTGCGCCTCGCCCTGGCCGGGCTGCTGACCTTGCCCCGGTTGCTGGCCGGGCTGTTGTCCCGGCTGCTGGCCTTGTTGGCCGGCCGGCTGCCCCTGCTGATTTTGCGCCGCCTGCGGATCGCCGCTCTGCGCAGCCTGCGCATTGAGCGCGGCGTCGAGCGCATCGAGCGTGCGCGCCATCCATACCTGCTCCTGCGGTGAAGTCGGGGCCGCGCCCGGCGAACCGGGCGGCTGGGCATTTTGCTGCGCAGAATCTTGCGAGGGCGGCTGACCGGCTGGCTGCCCTGGTTGCTGTCCGCTCGGCTGCCTGGCCTGTTGCCCGCTGGGTTGCGCGGCCTGCTGTCCGGCGGGTTGCTGGCTTTGCTCGCCTGGCTGCGGGCCGGAATTTTGCGCCTGCGCGAGCTGGCCGAGTTCGTTTTTCAATTCCGCATTCGCTGCGTTCACCGCCAACTGCGCCTGCGCGGCCTGCTGCGCTTGCGCGAGCGCCTGCTGAGCGTTGGGCACCTGCTGCTGCGCGGTCTGCTGCACCGCGCTGCCGAGTTGCTGGAGCTGCTCGCCCGCCATCGTATTTAGCAGCCGCTCCTCGTGTCGCCCGGCACGCGCGATCTCGTTCCCCGCGTCGCCCGCTGCTTGCGCGATTGGCGGTTGCGCCTGCGCCGCTTGTGCGAGCGCGGGATTTTGCGCGGCCGGCGGCTGGCCGTTTGGCGGTTGCTGGCCCTGAGCATTTTGTGGAGCGGCGTTTTGCGCCATCTGCGGTTGCTGCGCCATCGCTGCCGCTTGCAGCGCGGCGGCCTGCGCCGTTTGCGCCGCCTGCTGAGCTTGCTGTGCGGCTTGCTGGGCCGACGTCGCCTGCTTCGCGCTTTCCTGATTTTGCGCCTGCTGCGGACTCGCGTTCTGCCCCGCCTGCTGCGCCGCCGCCTGCGCTTGCTGCGCGGACTGCGCCGATTTCTGCGCTTGCGCCGCCGCCTCGCCCGCCTGCTGCGCGGCTTGCTTCGCGCTCTCCGCCATTTGCTGCGGTTGCGCGGATTGCTGCGCCGCCTGTTGTGCGGATTGCGCGGCCTGCTGCGCGCTCTGCACCGCCTGCTCAGCTTGCGCCCGTGCCTCTCGGCCTTGATTCGCCGCCGCCTCATTGTTCGCCGCCTTCGCCGCCTGCACCGCGTTGTTCGCAGTTTCTTTCGCGGTCTGCGCGGCTTGCGCAGCCTGCTTCGCCGCCTCGGCGGCTTTTTCCGCCGCCTGTTTCGCCGTCTGCGGTGTGGTCGGCGCGGTCGGATTCGCCAACTGCCCGACCTGCTGCGCCACCGCATTTTCCTGCGCGCTCGCCTGCTGCAATTTCTGCCCCGCGTCCTTCAGCTCATTCTGCGAAATCGCGCTCAGCTCCTTCTGCATCTCGGGATGCTGCGGCAGTGCCTTTTCGAGCTGCGCCAGCAACTCCTGCGGCGACTGCTGCGCCATCTGCGCGAGCTGCTCCGCCTTGGCAAATTGCTCATCGAGATCGGCCTTGATCCCGTTTTCCTCCTCGGTCGCGCGCAACGCCGTCCGCGTCTCATCCGCCTTGCCCTTCTCCGCGTTCGCGTAGTGCTCCGCGAGCTGGTTCAGCGCGTCCGCGAGCTTCTGCTGCTGATTCGCCGCCTGCGTCAACGCCTGCTGCTGCGCCGCCGGCTGCTCGCTCTGCGCCGCGCGCTGGAGGTCTTCGGCGGCGCGCGGCGGCGGCTCCCTGAGCATCGCCAGCGCATCGTCCGCATCGCGCGCCCGCTCGCGCGCCTCCTTGTTCATCACGTCCTGTTTGTTCGCATCGGCGCGCAACGCGTCCTTCAACGCGTCCACTTTTTCATTGATCTTCTGCTGCTCCGCGAACGCGTGCTGCGCCTCGGCTTTGGCTTCGTTCCGCTGCTTGTCGTTCGCCGTCTCCGCCTGAGCCACCGTCTCCGTTTTCAAAGCCTCCGTCTCCTTCGCGAGCTGCGCCATCATCTCGGCGAGCGTCGGCGCCATTTGCGCGATTTCCTTGCGCGCCTCGTCCATCGGCTTGCGCAAAAGTTCGAGCGCCTGCCGCACCATCGCCGCCAGTTTTTCCGCATCCTTCGTCGTCGTCAGCGGCGGACGCTGCGCGTCAAAGCGCGCCTCCATCTCCTGGTTCGTGCGCGCGAACGCCGCGTCGCCCAGCGTCTTCCAAAAAATCTCCCGCGCCTTGTCCATCACCGGCTTGATGTCTTCCGCGATCAGCGCTTTGCCCAGCGCATCCGGCAGCGCGTGCAGCCGCGCCTCGATCCATTTCCAATTGTGCGGATTCGCCGTGCGCGACTTCGGATTGAAAATCTCCCACCGCTCCACCGTCGTCAGATGATTCAACTGCTCGTACACCTCCGCGACATCGTGTCCGCTCTCCAGAAGCCGGAAATCCTTTTCGAGCGCCGCAAGCTGCTTCGCCACCTCCTCCGGTGAAAGCGACGCGCGCTTGTCCTTCAGCCCATTCAGCGCGAGCGAAGTCGTCCGCACATCGTTCACAAAATAGCTGTCCGAATCCGGCCGCGTTTCCTCCGCGTCGCCATGCGCCTTGAGCACCGCGCCCTTCGCCTCCCATCGCCCGTCGATCAAGGCTGCGCGGGCTTCGGCGGGCAGCTTGTCGTTGCGCGCGAGCACCTGGCTTTCCTCCCGCAGCATCGCGAAAGCGGCGTACGTCGGCTGCGCGTCATCGAGCAGTTCCTTGTACTTTTTCGCCGGTTCCCATTGCAGATTGCGCCGCGCATCGAGCGCCTTCCGCGCCCCGTCATTCATCGCCGTCGTCAGCGCCAGTACCGGCGCGAGCAACGCCGCGCCTGGCTCCTTGCCCGCCATCGCTTTCTCCACAATCGCGCGCTGTTTGTTGATGTCCTTTTGCATCGATCGCAGCCGGTCCGGCATCCCCGCCGCGGCATGCTCCGCGCTCGATCCCGCCAGCTCCTCCAGCCCGCGCGTCTCGGTCAAAACCACACGTATCCGGTTCGCGAGCTGCGCCCATTTCGGCGCGCTGTCGCCGCTGTTCTTCGCCAGCTCCGCCAGCCGCTCCTGCTCCTTCGCCACCACCTGAAAATTTTCGACGAGCACGTCCGTTTCCTCCGCCGTGAGAAACATCCGGTACGACTCCAGCCCCAGCCGCGCCCGCTGCTCCGCCTTCGCGCCCGCGTCCGCCGCCTCGCGCATCAGCTCGCGCGCAAACGGCGCCGCCGGGTTCCCCGCGAGCACGTCAAAAATCCGCCGCGCATTCTGCGCCACGCCCGCATTCGCCCGCGCCACCGAGCGCGCCACGAGCACGAGATCACCCGTCTGATGCCCCGCCAGCGCCTCCCGCAAAGTCGCCCCGAGCTGCGTCACCACCGCCACATTTTTCGCCTCGAAATCCGTCATCGCCGACGCCGCCGAAACCAGCGCCTGCTTACGTCCCGCGTCGCCGTCTGGCAGCCGCTCAAATTGATCGCGCGCCTCGCCCGCCCGCTTTGCCAGTGCTTCCGCGGCCACCTGCTGCGCCTTCAGCGTATCGAGCAGCGCCCGCTGCGCATCCAGAGACGACAGCCGCTTCGCCTCAAAACCCGACGCCGTAATCGTCACCTGCAACGGCCTCGACTCCCCCCGGTTCCCCTTCAAATCCACCGCCAGCAATTTCATCGTCACCAGATCGCCCGGCTTCACCCCGGCCTCGTGCAAATCCCAGCGCCGCTCGACCTTCGCTTTCGCGCCCGCGTCCTTCACCAGCGGCACTTCTTTCCACCCGCCGTCGTTGATCTTGATGAGCTGCGCGACCTTCGCCAGCCCGAGATCGTCGCTCGCCGTCCCCTGCACATCCACGATTTCATTCGCCGGCAAAATGAGATCCTGCCTCGGCAAATCCAGCTCCACCTGCGGCACCAGATCCGGCTCCGCGCGCAGCTCGTATTCCGGGCTGAACTTGTTTTCAAAACCGCTCTCCGCCCCGACCAGCCGCACGCGATAAATCCCCGACGCCGTCAGCGGCACCTTCGCCACGAGCTGCCCGCCGTCCGCCGTCAGCGGCACCACCGTGCTCTTCTTCCCCTGCTCCACCCGCAACTCGCTGTCCTTCACTTTCTGATTCGTCGTCAGCCGCAACTCGACTTCCGTCCCCTCGATCGCCGCGAGATCGCCATTCTCCTCCGTCACCCGCTTCACCGCGAGCCGCGTGTATCCGGGATACGTGTAGGTCTTGTGAAACTGCACCACCGCCGGTCGCGCCACGCTTTCGAGCTGATACTTCCGCGTGATCGCATCACCCGCCCGCACCCGATACTGCACGTCCTCCCGCGCCACCTGGATCGTCGCGGAAAAACGATCCTTCCCGATTGCATTCATCTGCACCAGCTCGCGCCCGCCGCTTTTCGTGAAAGTCTCCAGCATCGCCTTGTTTGCCCGCTGCCCCGTGATCTCGATGACCAGCGGCACCGTGTCGCCCTGCGGCACCCGCATCTCCGCCGGCGCCGGCTCTACCACGCGCACCTGCACTTTGGAAACACGCCCGAGATTCGCCATCGGCAAAAGCGCGCGCATCATCAGCGTGCCGAACTGAAAACCCGTCAGCGCAAAAGCCACCACGCACGCCACCGCGATCCCCGCCGCAATCGCCGTGTAACGCCGCACCAGATTCGCCGGCAGCAGGCGCTCCACGTCCACCTTTTCCATCCGCGCCGCCACATCACTCTGCACCAGCCCGCGGAACTGCTCCGAATCAAACGCCGCATCCGACCGCGCATCGCCCAGCTCCACCGCCGACAGCAAATCCTCCCGTAGCTTTGGCTCCGCATGCTCCACCAGCCGCGCCAGCCGCTTCGGCCCCGGCGCATGCACCAGCAGCCGCAAACACGCCCGCCACTCGACCACGATCACCGCCAGATAAGCCGCCACGCTCAACCCCCACCGCACCCCATCCGGCAGCACAAAAATCCAGTCGATAAAAGCGATCAGCATCATCGTCGCCAGCAGCGTCGCCAGCGCCGCGCAGAGGCCGCGGAAGATAATCAGCTTCCGCCGCCGCTGGCTGAAAGCTTGGAGCTTTCGCAAAATGATCGGGTCGATTTGATGACTCATTGGGGAAAAGGGGAAATTAAGATGAAAATACTGCGGCCAGACAAGCGCGCGCCTAATACAATTCTTAGGACATGCACCGCCGCTACATCGACACGCGAGACGGATTCACCATCCGCCGCAGTTCTGACCGCGCGAAAAGACGCAGCGTATCTTTTTTCACGGCGCAGGCGCTTTGGAGTGCAGCCACGCAACGGCCACACGAATCGCCGCGGCAATGGCAGTGCCAACGGCCGCACCCGGCACGCCCGCACGGCGCAAGTCCTGGCTCACGCGACTTGACTCAACGGCGGAGGCGTGAGCCCGCATGCCTCCGCTGCTTTCCCCAGTTGGCTCTATCCCGATAGGCATAACAACGAACCCACGTCAAAGGCCTCTGCCGGGTTTTACTAAGCGGATAATTTCCTGAAAAATATCGGTCAAGATCCGCCCGTTGCGCTGTTCTTGCAGTATAGCATCTTCGCCTCGAACCGACTCCCTATGAACTCTGACCCCGCCTGCTTTTGCTCCAACAAATACCGCCGCGAACATTCGCCTCCGCTGGACAACCTGATCTTCACCCGCCGGCAGTTTCTCGAACGCACCGGCATGGGCATGGGCGCGCTCAGCCTCGCCGGCATCCTCGGGCTCGATCTCCGCTCGGAGGCCGCAGGCACCGACCCCGCGCTGACCCCGCTGGCGCCGCATGCGCCGCATTTTCCCGCGAAGGCCAAGGCGGTGATCCACATTTTCGCCGAGGGCGGACCGTCGCAGGTGGATACGTGGGATCCGAAACCGGAGCTGACGAAGTTCGACGGGAAGACGATTCCGGGGCACGACGGGCTGGCGTTCGGCTCACCGTTCACGTTCACGCCGATGGGCAAGTCGGGCCTCCCGGTCAGCTCGGTTTTTCCGAAGCTCGGCGAGTGCGTGGATGACATGGCGATCGTGCGCTCGCTGTGGACGGACATCCCGGCGCATGAGGTCGCGCAGCGGTTTATGAACACGGGCTCGCTGCAACTGCCGAAGCCGAGCATGGGCTCGTGGGTGGTGTACGGACTGGGCACGGTGAATCAGAACATGCCCGGCTTCATCACGCTCGGCGGCAAGCCGGAGTGGCGGCAGGCGTCGTTTCTGCCGGGGGTTTTCCAAGGCTGCAATGTGAACTACAGCCCGAAGATGAAGCTGGACGAGGTGCTGTTGAACATCAGCAACCAGTTCACGCCGCAGGACCGGCAGCGTCGGCAGCTCGATCTCGTCCACAAGCTGAATGAGGCGCACGCGCAGGCGCTGCAAAAGGACGCGCAGCTCGAGGCACGCATCGAGGCGTTTGAGATGGCTTTCAAAATGCAGACGGAAGCGACCGAGGCTTTCGACATCACCAAGGAGCCGCAGGCGGCACGCGACCTTTACGGCCCGAGCGATCTCGGCGCGAAAATGCTGGTGGCGCGGCGGCTCGTGGAGCGCGGCGTGCGTTTCGTGCAAGTCAGTGCGGGCGGGTGGGATCACCACAACAAGCTGGACGAAAATCTGACGAAGAAAGCGGGCGAGATCGACGGCCCGGCGGCGGCGCTGCTGAAAGATTTGAAACAGCGCGGCATGCTCGATTCGACGCTGGTGATTTGGGGCGGCGAGTTTGGCCGCACCGTGGTGCGCGACCGCAATGGCAACGAATTCCCCGGCCGCGATCACAACGGCCGCGCGATGTGCGCGTGGATGGCGGGCGGCGGCGTGAAAGGCGGCACGGCTTATGGCGCGACCGATGAGTTCGGCTCGCGTGCGGCGGAAAACAAAGTCCACATCCACGACTTTCACGCCACGATCATGGCGCTGCTTGGATTCGATCACACCAAGCTTACTTATCGCTACAACGGCCGTGATTTCCGCTTCACCGACAACTTCGGCAACGTCGTCAAAGACCTCATCGCCTAAGCCGCCATGAAACTCCGCACGCTCTCGGGTAGGGATGGCACTCCGTGCCGTCCGCGAACGTCGCCCCAGCCCACCACGTCGCTGCGCTCCCCCGCCGGGCGGCACGGAGTGCCGTCCCTACCGCTCGCTTTCGCGAGCCTGGTCGCGGGCGCATCCGCTTTCGCCGCCGTCAGCGCCGAACCGACGAAAGAACAAGCGGCGTTTTTCGAGAGCAAAATCCGCCCGATCCTCGCGGACAATTGCTACAAGTGCCACAGCCTTGAAAAAGGAAAATCGAAGGGCGGCCTGACGCTCGATACGCGCGAAGGCGTGCTCAAGGGCGGCGAGGATGGCGCGGCCATCGTCCCCGGCAAACCGGATGAAAGCCCGCTCATCAAAGCCGTGAGCTATCACGACAAAGACCTGCAAATGCCGCCAAGTAAAGACGGCGGCAAGCTCGCCGACGCGCAAATCGCCGCGCTCACCGAGTGGGTAAAAATGGGCGCGCCCGATCCGCGCAAGGACGAGGTGAAAAGCAAACTCACCGGCCTGACCGACAAAGCCCGCCAGCACTGGGCCTACCAGCCCGTGACCAAGCCCGCGCAGCCCGCCGTCAAAAACCGCGCGTGGTGCCGCACAGCCGTGGACACTTTCATCCTCGCGAAGATCGAAGAGAAAGGGATGCTCCCCATGCCCGATGTCGGCAAGGAA
>JANXWQ010000297.1 GCA_025351065.1 Chthoniobacter sp.
AGTAGCTTCCATTCGCGGTCGGTCAGGTCACTTGGATAGGTTTGGGATGAGTGCATCCCAAGCTTGGTGTATAAAAGTCATAAATAGTACAAGTACTAAGTTGAAGGAACTTTCCGGACACGCTCTGAGCATTTTACGCTCTCTGTCACTACAAGTCAGGCTTGAGAGACAGGAGATTAAAATTCAGTAGGCGATCCTGCGTGGTTTGCCGGTATGAGAAAGCTGAATGCGCGGCGGAATGGTTGCGGTGTTGTTAGGTGCGGCATCGTTGTTCGTCTCGAAACCGGACTCTCGGCTACAGTCCGTGAATCGCAATGGCACCAACGCGCGGCACTTCGCCGTCGGCCTGGATGCTGAGACTGCGCGGGCCGGGGGTGGGGAAGATGAGTTCCGTCAAAGTCGTCTCCCCATCTTGCGCGAAGACCTCGAGCGATGATGTGTCCACCAGCAGGCGCAGCGTGACGCGGCCATCGGCGAGGCGCAGCGGGGCTTCGTGTCGGGCGGGAAAATCTTTGTGAAAGTCCACCCGGCCCGAGCGCGTGCGATCCACGGCGAGCCGGCTGTGTGCGGTGTCGCAGGCGATGGTGGTGACTTCATCTTTCCCGGTGTGGAGCCCGATGCTGAACGCGGATTTCGCGGTGACGCCGGGGAATTTCCGCGGCGCGGGCTGACGCAGCTTGAGCAATTCCGCCACCGGCTGCTGCACGAGCCGCAGACCGCCGGGCGTGCGGCGCAGCGCAAGCGTGCGCGGCACGGTCATCGCGCTGCGCCACGGATTTGTCGGCACGTCCTGCGCGTACTGCCAGTTGCGCATCCCGCCGAGCCACACACGGCGACCGTCGGCTTTCGGCGCATCGCTCCACGAGACTCCGGCGTAAAAATCCGCGCCGTAGTCGGCCCAGAGCGTCGCGTCACTATCCGCTTTGAAATGCGCGCCGCCAAACTCGCCCACGTATTTCCACTGCCGGAGATTTTCCGAGGTGTAGAAATGCACCTTCTTCTCCGCCGACAGCGCGAGGACCATCACCCAGCGCCGCGTCGCCTCGTGCCAGAAAACTTTCGGGTCGCGGAAATCCGCCATGTTCACGTCCTTGCCAAAGCCGCTCGTGTTTTTCCAATCGACCACCGCGCTGCCGGAGAAAATCATCACGCCATCCTCCTCCGCGAGCGCGAGCGGCAGGTGCTCCCAGCGCAGGAGGTCGCGCGAAACCGCATGGCCCCAGCTCATGTGCCCCATTTGTCGCCCTGCGGAGCCGCTGCGCCACGGCGCTGGCAGCGGCGTTGAGTGTGGTGTTGCGCTCGCCGATGGCGCGCAAGGCCCAGCTCACGGATTTCCTGACGAAGCTCCGCCCGTCCTTCGCCGCATCTTCGATGAGCGGCAGGCGGCGGCGAACGCTTGGTTGGCGGCGCGTTTGTCGTGCAGAGCGAGACAAGCGAGCAACGCGAACGCGGCGCGGCGCACAAATTCATCGCGGCCCTTCGCCCACTGCGCGACTTTCTCGAACGCGTGCGGCGTACGGTCGAAGAGGTGCATGCAGGCGGTGTCGCAGATGGCCCAGTTGTCGAAGTCGCGGCACCAGCGGTCCATCTGCGCGGCGGTGACCTGCTCCGGCGCGTCGATCAGCGCGGCCAGCATGCGGGCCTCCTACCAGCCCGTGTCCCACAGCGCCGCCGCCAGCGCGTGATCGCGCCCGAGGCGCCGCGCGGTTTTCTGCATGTCCGCCATCGTGGTGCCGCACACCTCCATCTTCTTGTGAATGCCATAACGCGTCGCCATCTCTTCGGCGCGCTTCTCCGAGCCCAGCCGTTTCAGTTCCGTGAGCAACGACTGGACTTGTTCTTTCACCGGAAGCACCGCAATCGCGGTGTTCGGATTGCCACGGAGGTCTTGCTTTTTGACGACGGGTTTCTTCATTTCTTGGCAGTTCGTCAAACTGGCTACTTCGTGCCCGGCAGCTTGATGACATTCGTCGTGTGCCCGTCGCGGACGGCAAGATTCGCGAGCGTTTGCCTGAGCTTCGCCTCCTCGTCCGCGTTCGCCGGCAGCGCGTCTTTTTGCAAAGCGGGCAGCAGCTTTTCCCACACGATGTTGATCTCCGCCTGCATGTCCTTCGTGTCGGCGGTGATCGCCACCACCGCATCCTGCTCCGGCAGCACTAGGCAGAATTGCCCGAACGCCCCGTCGCCCCGATACGCCCCGTGGCGGCAGCGCCAGAATTGAAAGCCGTAGCCTTGATCCCAATCCTTCGTCGGATCGCTGCCATTGGAAACTTGCTTCGCGGTCGCCTGCTCGACCCACGCCGCGGGGACGAGCTGTTTTCCGTTCCACTGCCCCTTTTGCAAATAGAGCTGGCCGAATTTCGCGATGTCCTCCGTTTTCAAAAACAACCCCCAACCGCCCGCGGAAATCCCCTGCGGACTCGTGCTCCACTCCGCGCCCTCGATGCCGAGCGGCTCAAACAAGCGCGGGCGCAGGTAGTCGAGCACTGTCGCGCCCGTCACCTTTTGCACGATGGCCGAGCACATGTAGGTGCCCGCCGAGTTGTAGAGAAAATGCGCGCCCGGCTTGTGCTCGACGGGATGCGCGAGGAAGGACTTCACCCACGTCTCCTCCGCGGTGAGCTTCGGCTCGGTCTGGTGGCCCGTGGACATCGTGAGCAGGTCGCGCACGCGCATCGCCTTGAGTTTGTCGGACGGCGGCGCGGGCGCGTCGTCGGGGAAAAACGTCAGCACCGGGTCGTCGATGCTCAGCTTCCCCTCCGCGACGGCGAGGCCCACCGCGGTCGAGGTGAAACTCTTGCTCAGCGAATACAGCACATGCGGCTTGTCCGCGGCCTCCGGTTTCCACCAACCCTCCGCCACGACCTGCCCATGCCGCACGAGCATGAAGCTGTGCATCGTATCCACCTGCTTGTCCGCCACCTCCACAAACTCCCGCACCCCCGCCGACGCCACACCCTGCGCCTCCGGCGAACTGCGCGGCAGCGGCGACGCGGCGCGTGATGAACAAAGGGTGGCCAGCAGAATGGCGGCCAGCGAGGAGATAGTTTTCGGGGTGTGCATGAGTTGATTTATTCTGGCGGTGAATGGCGGAGCGCTTCCGGCAGCGGAGGGGTCGCGCCTTTTTGCGAGCAGACGAAGGAGGCGACGGCGTTGGCGTGGCGGTTGATGGTGGCGAGGGACAGGCCGCGGAGGAAACCGGTCACGAGCGTGGCGGTGAAGGCGTCGCCCGCGCCGACGGTGTCAACGACGGTCGTGGGCGGAGCGGGACATTCGTTTTCCTCGCTACCGGCGAGTAGGAGCGAGCCGCATGGGCCGCGGGTGAGGGCGGCGAGGCGCAGGTCGTGGCGGCTCATCAGTTCTTCCAGCATCTCGCGCGGCGTGGTGGCGTGGATGCCGCAGAGTTCGGCGACGATGGGCAGTTCCTCGTCGTTCAGTTTGAGCACGGAGGCCAGGCGCAGCGATGACTGCAAGGTTTGCGCGTCGTAGAAACGCTGGCGCAGATTTACGTCGAAGACGCGCAACGCGGTGCGCGGGGTGGCCTCGATGAAACGGTGGATCGTTTCGCGCGAAACCGGCGAGCGCTGGCCGAGCGTGCCGAAGCACACGGCATCGCAGCGGGCGGCGAGCGCGGCGATGTCGTCGGACCATGCGAGATGATCCCACGCGGTGTCAGCGGCGAATTTGTAACTGGCGACGCCGGCGGCATCGAGCGTCACGAGCACCTGGCCTGTAGCGTGGTGCGAGTCTGGGACAAGATGGACGCAGTGGACGCCGCGCCCGCGCAGCGCATCCCGCGCGCGGTCGCCAAGATCGTCCGCGCCGGTGGCGCTGACCATCCACGCATCCGCGCCGAGGCTCGCGGCGTGGCTGGCAAAGTTTGCGGGCGCTCCGCCGAAATGCGCGGCTTCGGGATAGACATCCCAGAGCAATTCGCCGAGGCCGACGAGGACGGGGCGCGCGTTCATCGCGGATGCCGGACGTTTTTTTCCCGCCGCACGCTACCGCCGC
>JANXWQ010000332.1 GCA_025351065.1 Chthoniobacter sp.
CGCGAACTTGGCAAGAACCCCATCGCCCGCGCCGACCGGTTTTTCTCCGAACACATCGGCATCCACAAACTCCTTGTCGTCGATTCCGCCGACCGCCTGCGCGGCCTTTTCACCATCAGCGACATCGAGCGCATCACCACCGAGCGCCACGCGCAGCTCAAGCCTGCGCGCGACGCCAGCTTCCGCCTCCTCTGTGGTGCGGCCGTCAGCGCCACGCGCAACTCCACCGGCGAGCTCGACCGCGACCGCATCCTCGCCCACGTCGCCGGGCTCGTGGAGCGCGGCGCGGATGTCGTCGCCGTCTCGACCGCGCACGGCTTTAGCAAAGGCGTGGGCGACACCGTGCGTCTCATCCGCGAACAGTTCCCCGATCTCCCGATCATCGCCGGCAACGTGACCAGCGGCGAAGGCGTCGAGTACCTCGCGGAGTGCGGCGCGCAGATCATAAAAATCGGCCAGGGCCCCGGCAGCATCTGCACCACGCGCATCGTCGCGGGCGTCGGCATTCCGCAGCTCACCGCGCTCTACGTGGCCTCGCGCGCGGCGGAAAAAAAGGGCGTCACTATACTCGCCGACGGCGGCATCACCAAAAGCGGCGACATTGTGAAAGCGCTCACCCTCGCGCACGCCGTCATCTGCGGCGGCCTCCTCGCCGGCTGCCCCGAAGCGCCCGGCTCGCTCATGGAAATCAACGGCAAACTTTACAAACAGTACCGCGGTATGGGCAGCCTCGCCGCCATGCAGGCCGGCAGCGCCGCCCGCTACGGCCACGCCGCGAAAGACGCCGGGCGCAAAGCCGCCGCCGAAGGCGTCGAGGCGCTCAAGGAAGTCAGCCCGCCGCTCGACGCCGTGCTCACCCAGCTCGCCGGCGGCGTGCAAAGCGGCATGGGCTACCTCGGCGCGCAGGATTTGCCCACGCTCCGCGAAAAAGCCCGCTACATCCGCGTCAGCCCCGCCGGCCAGCGCGAAAGCGCCCCGCACGACATCGTCGAGGTAAAGACCGGGAGCTAAAAGCAGCGCCCGCCAGCGCCGGGAATTTCCCATTGCCACATCCGCCGGTTCCCATTCACGTTCCCCGCCTTATGTCCTCGCAACGCAGAGTCGTCATCACTGGGATGGGAGCCATCACGCCCGTTGGCAACGATGTCCCATCCTTCTGGCACAGCCTCACCCACGGGGTCAGCGGCATTGGCCGCGTCAGCCTTTTCGACATCACCGGCTACGACTGCCAGATCGCCGGCGAGGTGAAAAATTTCGAGCCGGTGAAGTTTTTCAAAAACCCCAAAGACGTGCGCCGTGCCGACCGCTACTCGCAGCTCGCGATGGCCGCGTCAAAGATGGCCGTGGAAGACTCCGGGCTCACGCAGGTGGCCGATCCCGACCGCTGCGGCGTGATCGTCGGCAGCGGCATCGGCGGTTTGAAAACGCTGGAGGATCAGCACGAGATCCTGCTGAAAAAAGGGCCGGGGCGCGTCTCGCCTTTCACCATCCCGATGATGATCGCGAACATGGGCAGCGGGCTCGTCTCGATGGAGTTTGGCTGGAGCGGGCCAAACTTCGCGCCCGTCTCCGCGTGCGCCACCGCCTGCCACGCCATCGGCGAAGCCTGGCGCATGATTTTGGAGGACGACGCCGATGTCTTCATCGCCGGCGGCTCCGAGGCCACCATCGTGCCGATGGGCATGAGCGGTTTCGCCGCCATGCGCGCCATGAGCACGCGCAACGACGCGCCCACCAAAGCCTCGCGGCCTTTCGACAAAGACCGCGACGGCTTTGTCATGAGCGAAGGCGCGGGCATCATCGTCATCGAGGAACTGGAGCACGCCAAGCGGCGCGGCGCGCGGATTTACGCCGAGCTTTCCGGCTACGGCCTGACCTCCGACGCTTACCACATGAGTTCCCCAAATCCCGAGGGCACCGGTGCCGCGCGCTGCATGAGCATGGCGCTGAAAAAGGCCGGCCTCACCGCGGACGACGTGGATTACATCAACATGCACGGCACCTCCACACCGGTGGGCGATCTGTGCGAAACCAAGGCCATCAAGACCGTCTTCGGCGCACGCGCTACGAATGGGCTCACCGTCAGCTCCACGAAATCCATGACCGGGCACCTGCTCGGCGCGGCCGGCGCGGTCGAGACCATCACCTGCGTGCTCACCATGCGCGACGGCATCATCCCGCCGACGATCAACCTTGATGAACCCAGCCCCGAATGCGACCTCGACTACACGCCGCACACCGCCCGCGAGAAAAAGGTGCGCGTCGCGCTGAACAACAGCTTCGGCTTCGGCGGGCACAACGCCACGCTGGTCGTGCGCGAGTTCGCCGGGTAGTGGCGCGGGCTGGAAGCCTGCGCCACGCGCTGCGCGCCTCACGCTCAGTCGCTCTCGCTCAGCCGCTGCTGCTGCTCCCCGTGGAGCTGCGCGTGCGCTTCCGCGAGGATCGCGGGAATGCGCTCCGCGAAAGGATTCCCGTCCAGCGCTGCGCGGATTTTCTGCCCGTCGAAATGCGCGGCGTTCGCACCCGGAAACCAGTGCCATGCATTGCCCATCAGGTTGTAGCGCATCTTCGCCCACTCGGTCAGATCGAGCGCTTTCGCGAAGCTCCACAGCCGCAGGATTTCCTGGAGATTCACCTCGCCCGGCAGGTCGGTGTAGTTCGGCAAATCGCGCCACAAACTTTGCCACCAAGCGTCGCCGAGCCCGCTCCGCAGCTCCGCGCGCAGCCGCGCCTCGATGGGCGCGACCATCTCCGCCGCCCGCTCGTAATCCGCGAGCGCCGCGACGTGCTCATCGAAATCCGAAGGCCGCGCCGCGCCGATGCTCAGCGTATGCACCTGCGGGCGCGCGAGGCAGTAGAGGTCGTTGAACTGCATCGGCGAAAGCGGCGCGCACAGCTCCTGCATTTTCGCCACCGGCTGCTGCAGCATCCCGCCCTTGTCCGTCGGGCTGATGATGAACACGCCCATGTCCCGCGCCGCCGCCGCCTCGACCGCGCGCCAGTTGAAATCGTTCACGAAATACCAGTGCAGGTTCACGTAATCGAACGCGTCGCTTTCGATCGCCCGCAAGATGATGTCCGTCGTCGCGTGCGTGCTGAAGCCGATGAAACGGCAACGCCCATCGCGCTGAAGTTTGCGCGCCTCATCCACACAGCCGCCGGGGCGCAGCGACCAGTCGAGCTGCTCGGCGTTGTTGATCCCGTGCAACGATAGCAGCTCGACGTGATCGAGCTTCAGGTAGCGCATCGACGTCTCGAAGGTCGCGCGAAACTCCCGCGCATCGGCCACCGGCGAGACCTTCGTCTGCACGATCATTTTGTCCCGCGGCAGCTTCGGCAAAATCCACCCGAGCTGCATCTCCGAGCTGCCGTAGCCGCGCGCCGTTTCGAGGTGGTTGATGCCCAGCTCCAGCGCCCGCAGGATCGTCGCCTCCAGATTCCGCTGCCCGTCCTCCGGCACCTCCGCCGGCGGCACGTCGTCCCACTTGTGCTGGTAGCGCATGCCGCCGCACGAGAAGACCGGCATCTGCAAATCGGTGCGACCAAAGCGGCGGTATTTCATGGCGGGAATCTTTGCTGGCGAGCGCCCGCGCTGACAACGATCTTCCGTCCGTGCGGCAAAAAGTTCCAAGCATCGTCAGCATTATCCTGTTGCTCGCTGGTGGATTCATTCTCTACCGAGCTTGGGCACCTGTCGTGAACGCCACCACCGAACCCCGGCGCGAAGCAAAATCGCGCGCAACGTCGCGCTTGTCCGCTGCGCGGGCCCGCAGCGGGGAAGCCGTGCGTACCGCCGTGCTCAAGAGCGGGTTTCCTTATCCACCTCGTGAACTTTTCCTTCGCTCCTTCAAACGCGAAGCGACGCTGGAAGCATGGGCGCGCGAAGGTTCGGAGCCCTTCAAACTCATCGCCGCATTTCGTGTCCTCGTATCCTCCGGCCACCCCGGGCCGAAGCGGCGCGCAGGCGATCTGCAGGTTCCGGAAGGCTTCTATCACATCGACCGCTTCAACCCGGAAAGTAACTTTCACCTTTCACTCGGGCTGGATTATCCCAACGAAGCGGACCGGCTGCTCAGCGACCGCGAGCAGCCCGGCGGCGACATTTTCATCCACGGCAAAGCCGCGTCCATCGGCTGCCTGCCGCTCGGCGATCCCGCCATCGAGCAATTGTACTTGCTCGCCCTCGACGTGCGGGAGCGCGGGCAGACGAAAATCCCTGTCCACATTTTTCCCGCGCGCATGAGCGGGCCGGCATGGAAAATCTATGCCGCTGAGGAAATCGCCCGCAATTCAGTGCTGGAGCCGTTCTGGCAGCAGTTGCAGCCCGCCTACGACGCTTTCGAGCGCGACCGCCGTGTGCCCGTTGTCACCGTCGAGCCGGATGGCCGCTACCGCGTGACGCCCTGAGGAGCGCGCGCAAAGCTGCTCGCGCTCCGCCGGCTAAATGTCCATCAACCGTGCCGCCCGCGCCTTTCGCCGGTCGATGAACCACACGATCCAGATGCACGCCTCATAGAGCACCACGATGGGCACCGAGAAGCAGATGAAAGTCGCCGGATCAGGCGACGGCGCGACCACCGCCGCGAGGATGAGGATGGCGGTGAAGGCATACGAACGCGTGCTCGAGAGCAGTTTGAAATCGACCAGCCCAAGCAGCGCCAGCGCGATGATGACGATGGGCAACTGGCACAGCAGCCCCAGCCCGATGGTCAGCCAGGTGGAGAAGGAGAGGTAATCTTTCCACGACCACATGATCTGAAAACCGTACTTGTGCGAGAGCTCGAAAAAGAACCGCAGGGTGCGCGGCAGGATGAATTGGTAGCTCGCGCAGGTGCCCGCGAGAAACAGCACGGAGCTGCCGAGAATGGCGGGAAACAGAAATTTTTTCTCGTGCCGCGTCAGCGCCGGAAGAATGAAACCCGCGAGGAAATAAATGAGGAAAGGCAGCGACAGCACGATGCCCGCGAAGAACGCCAGTTCGAGCGGGATCATGAACGACTCCGTGATGCCATGCACCACGAGCTGCTTTTCCAACTCCGGGTTCACGTCGCGCAGGGGCACGCGCAGCAGTTCGATGAGCTTCCCCACAAAGCAAAATGCCACGATCATGCCGCCGATGAGCGAGAAAAGCATCCGCAGCAGCGTCCAGCGCAGATCCTCCATGTGGTCGAGAAAGGGCTTCACGACATCGCTGTCGGCCTTCTCGCGGAGGTTGAAAAATGATTGGAGGAGCTTGTTCAGCCAGAGCATGGGGCGGGGAAGATGCAGCCTTTGCGCGGGCGGGCAAAGCGGGAAGTTGCACCGCGCGCGGCGGCTTCGCATGCTGCGCGGATGTCATTGCCTCCCGTCACCGTTTTTCGCACCGCCGAAGGTCTCACCGTCCAGCGCGGCGAGGATTTTTTCCGCCTCGCCGAGCCGCGGCTCGACACGCTCTTTGCCCAGGAAAATCCCGCGCGCTGGCTGCACGAGCAGCTTGCCACGGCCACGCCCACCGTCCGCCCGGAGGTGCTGCTCGCGCCCATCGAGAGTCAGGAGGTCTGGGCCGCGGGCGTGACCTATCTGCGCAGCCGCGATGCGCGGATGGAGGAATCGAAGGACGCCGGCGGCGGCACTTTCTACGACCGCGTGTACGACGCCGCGCGGCCCGAGATTTTTTTCAAAGCCACGCCGCACCGCGTCGTCGCACCGGGCGCGAGCATGCGGCTGCGGAGCGACTCGCGCTGGAACGTGCCCGAGCCCGAACTCACGCTCGCGATCAATGTGCGCGGCGACATTTTCGGCTACACCATCGGCAACGATCTCAGCTCCCGCGACATCGAGGGCGAAAACCCGCTCTACCTCCCGCAGGCCAAGGTCTGGAGCCAGTGCTGCGCCCTCGGCCCCGGCCTGGTCGTGCGCGAGCCACTGCCGTCCGACACGAAAATCCACATCCACATCTGGCGCGGCGAGCTGCCCGTTTTCTCCGGCCAGACGTCGCTCGCGGAAATGAAGCGCACGCCCGAGGAACTCACCGGCTGGCTGTTCCGCGACAACCATTTTCCCCACGGCTGCTACCTCCTCACCGGCACGGGCACCGTGCCGGGGAATGACTTCACCCTTGCGAGCGGCGACGAAATGCGCATCACCATCGGTGGGCTCGGCACCCTCGCGAACACCATCGCGTAACCCCGCACTTTCATTATGACACTCCACGGAAAATCCCTCATCGCCGGCCAGCCGCTCGACGGCGGCGCGCGCCTCTTTCACGCCATCAGCCCGCTCGCGAATGAACGGCTGGAGCCCGCGTTTCACGAAGTCGGCGGCGCGGAGGTGGATCGCGCGCTCCTGCTGGCGGAGGAGGCGTTCGCGGTCTTTGGCCGCGCCGCGGCGGAGACACGCGCGGCTTTGCTGGAAACGATCGCGGACGAAATCCTCGCGCTCGGCGAGGCACTCCTCCAGCGCGCGCATGTGGAAACCGGGCTGCCGCTCGCGCGACTCACGGGCGAGCGCGGGCGCACGGTCGGGCAGCTCCGGCTCTTTGCGGAAATCGTCCGCGAAGGCTCATGGTGCGACGCGCGCATTGACCCCGCGCTGCCCGACCGCCAGCCGCTCCCCCGCCCCGATTTGCGCCGCATGCTCACACCGCTCGGGCCGGTCGTGGTCTTTGGTTCGAGCAACTTTCCCCTCGCCTTCTCCGTCGCCGGTGGCGACACGGCGAGCGCGCTCGCGGCGGGCAATCCCGTGATCGTGAAAGCGCACCGCGCGCATCCCGGCACCTCGGAAATGGTCGCCGGCGCAGTCGCGCGCGCGGTCGCGGCGTGCGGACTGCCGGGCGGCGTTTTCTCGATGCTGCACGGCAGCGGCGCGGAAATCGGCATCGCGCTGGTGCGGCATCCGCTCACGCGTGCGGCGGGTTTCACCGGCTCGCGCGCGGCGGGGCGCGCGCTGTTTGACGCGGCCAATGCGCGGCCCGACCCGATCCCCGTCTTCGCGGAAATGAGCAGCCTGAATCCCGTCTTCATCCTCCCCGGCGCGCTGCGCGAGCATGGCGCGCAGCTCATCGAGGGGCTGAAAACGTCGGTCACGATGGGCGTCGGGCAATTCTGCACTAAGCCGGGCCTGGTCTTCGGCATCGGGGGCAATTCATTCGAGCAGTTCGCGGAAAATTTCGCAGCGGCGATGCGCACCGCCGCGCCCGGCACGATGCTCACCGCAGGCATCTGCCGCGCCTTTCACGACGGGCTGGAAACGATGGAGCGGGTGCCCGGCGTGGTCGCGCTGGCCATGAGCGACACCGCGCCCGATGCCACGCAGACCCACGGCGAGCCCGTCGTCTTTGCCACCGACGCGGCAAACTTTCTCCGCCAGCCCGCGCTGCACGAGGAGGTCTTCGGCCCCTACACGCTGCTCGTCGATGCGCCCGGTTTTTCCGAGCTCGTCCACCTCGCGCGCCACCTCGAAGGCCAACTCACCGCCACCATCCACGGCACCGCCGACGACCTCGCCAACGCCGCCGAACTCCTCGCCGTCCTCCAGCGCAAAGCCGGGCGCATCGTCGTGAACGGCTTCCCCACCGGTGTCGAAGTCTCGCCCGCCATGCACCACGGCGGCCCGTATCCAGCGACCACCGACGAGCGCTTCACCAGCGTCGGCACCGCGGCCATCCAGCGTTTCGCGCGCCCGGTATGCCTGCAAAATGTGCCCGCCAGCGCGCTCCCGCCCGAGCTGCTCGACGCCAATCCTCGCGGCCTCATGCGCCTCGTCAACGGCCAGCTCACGCGCGCGCCCATCGCCTGAAATCCGCGGGAACTTTTTCCGCTGACCGCACCGTGCACCCGTGTATGCTGCGCGCCCACTTTACCGCCATGGATCCACTCATCACGTTGCTTCGCCAGAACGCCCGCGCCTCCACCGAGGATCTCGCGAAGGAACTCAGCCTCACGCCTGCCATCGTCACGGATCGCATCGCACGGCTGGAGGCGGAAGGCATCGTGCTCGGCTACCAAGCCATCGTGGATCAGCAAAAAGTGCAGAGCGGCGTCGTCACGGCGGTCGTCGAGGTGCGGATTACGCCGGAGCGCGGCGGCGGGTTTGACCGGCTGGCCGGGCGCATCGCCAAATTCGCCGAAGTGCAAAGCTGCTACCTCATCAGCGGCGGCTACGACCTGCTCGTCGTCGTCGAGGGCAACACCCTCCAGGACATCGCCAGCTTCATCTCGGAAAAGCTCAGCACCATCAAAGGCGTGATCTCCACCGCAACGCGCTTCCGCCTCAAGAGCTACAAGGAAAACGGCGTCTCACTCACCCGCGAGCCCAAGGCGCAGCGCCTCGCCGTCACGCCATGATGAAGTGCCTGGTGAAAGTGAAAGTGGAAAGTGGGCGAGCCGCCGTGCGGCTATAGCTCGCCTCTCTCCGCGCGCCTCGGCGCAAAAATCCATTCTCTCTTTTCACCCTTATTTTCACTTTTCCATGACCCTCAAAAAACACATCGCGAACCACATCCGCGATCTTCCCAAATCCGGCATCCGCGAGTTCTTCGACATCGTGGCGCAGGAAAAAGAAGTCATCTCCCTCGGCGTCGGCGAACCCGACTTCGACACCCCCTGGCACATCCGCGAGGCCGCCATCTACTCGCTCGAAAACGGCCGCACGCACTACACGTCCAACCTCGGCCTGCCCGAGCTGCGCACGTCGATTTGCAAATACGTCCACCAGCACTTCGGCGTCGCCTACGACCCACGCACGGAAGTCATCATCACCGTCGGCGTCAGCGAAGCCATCGACCTCGCCCTGCGCGCCGTCATCAATCCTGGCGACGAGGTGCTTTACCACGAGCCGTGCTACGTCAGCTACTCGCCGAGCGTGACCATGGCGCATGGCGTCGCCGTGCCCATCGCCACGCGGGCGGAGGAAAACTTCCGCCTCACCGCCGCCGCGCTCGCGGAAAAGATCACCCCGCGCTCGAAGGTGCTGATGCTCAACTTCCCCTGCAACCCCACCGGCGCCACCCAGTCCCGCGCCGAGCTGGAAAAGATCGCCCGCCTGTGCATCGACCACGACCTCATCGTCCTCACCGATGAAATCTACAGCGAGCTGACCTACGACGGCGCGGAGCACGTCTCCATCGCCAGCCTCCCCGGCATGCGCGAGCGCTGCGTCTTTCTGCACGGGTTTTCAAAGGCGTTCGCCATGACCGGCTTCCGCATCGGCTACGCCTGCGCGCCCGCCGAGCTGACCGACGCGATGATGAAGATCCATCAGTACGCCATCCTCTGCGCCAACACCATGGCCCAGGATGCCGCCATTGAGGCGCTGGAAAACGGCGCGCGCGCCATCGAGACCATGCGCCGCGAATACGAGACCCGGCGCAACTACATCGTCACCGCCTTCAACGAACTCGGCCTCGAATGTTTCAAGCCCGTCGGCGCCTTCTACATTTTCCCGCACATCGCCGGCACCGGCCTGACCAGCCGCGAGTTCTCACTCGGCCTTTTGGAGAAAAAGAAAGTCGCCTGCGTCCCCGGCCCCGCCTTTGGCCCCAGTGGCGAAGGCTTCGTCCGCTGCTGCTACGCCACGAGCCTCGATCAGATCAAAGTCGCGATGCAACGCATCGGCGAGTTTCTCGCCGAGAACCGGAAGTAATCCTCATCCGCTGCGCTGCCCGGTTTCACCTTGCACTGGCCGCTTGAGCTTGTTAGTTATGCGCCCGTCACCGCAAGCGAAGTCCACAGAAATTGCGTTATGAAGCCCTCCTTTTTCACCGTCCTTTCCGTCGGCGTACTCACTTACGCCACGACACTGCGGACCGCGGCCACTGCCAGCGCCTTCGTACCCGCACCCAGCCGGGTGGACGTTGCCATCGACGGCGCGCACATCGTTTACACGACTTCCGGTTCGTCGCTGCTGCGCTACAATTCAAACACCGGAACCGTGCTCACTCCCTGGAATCTTGGCGGCTCACTGAGGGGCATGGATATTTCGCCTGACGGTCAGTACCTCGCGGTAGGTGACGGCACGACGCAGGGGACGCAGAATCGCATTTTCGTGGTCACGCTCGCCACCGGTGCCGTCAGAACCATTTCGTTCCCACTAGCCTTTAATGAGAGCGGGACATTTACCACAGCTTGGGCGGGCGATGGCAGCCTGCTAGTGTCTTCATCGTTTGCCGGTTCGGGCTGGGTTCCGCTGCGCAAGGTCAACGTCGCAACTGGCACGAGCACCGTGCTGGCAACCATCAGGCAGGACAGCATGCTCACGCCCAGCCATGATCGAATGACGGTAGCTATCGCAGAAAGTAACATCTCATCGGGCCCGGTGAGCTATTACAACAGCCTCACGGGAACAGTAGTTTCGGGTGCTAATACCAATTGGTCCGATTTCGAGGTTGGTGTGAGCAAGGATGGCAACGAATTTGCCGTGCCTACGTACGGCGGAACGTTTATCTACAACCGCGCTTTTCAGCAAATCGGCACGCTCGGGGTTTATGCGTCGCAAGGCCCCATCTCGGTCGTCTTCTCACCGACGGACAACCTGCTCTACGCCGCTTGGTATTCGTGGGATTTCGTCAGCTCGGCTGTTCGCGTGTTTGACGCGACCACCCTCGCGCAGGTCGGAACCTATCCGGTGCAGGGACAGTTCAATTGGGTTGGCAATGGTGCCTTTCAGGAAGGACGCATCAAGATTTCCGATGACGGCTTGCTGCTCGCAGTCACCGTGGATGGCGGTGTCAGCGTGGTCCCGCTGCCTGCACACGCACCCGAGCCCACCG